>JALVEU010000238.1 GCA_027030565.1 Gammaproteobacteria bacterium
GCCAGGGCGGGATCGGTGCCGTGGCAGCCCAGTACCCGAACGACCGCCTCTCCCACCTTCCAGGGACCGCTCCCCTGGATCTCCCCGGCCAGGAGGTGGGTGCGCGCGGTAATTTGATGTTTCTCCCAGACCGGCTCGCAGTACACCAGCCCGGCCGGATGCGGAAACACGGCCACCGAGAGGTGATGGCTGCCATCGGGGAGACGCACCACGAGCGGTGCCCGAACCGAGAACAGGTCGGCCATGACTCACCGCAGGGCGTCGGCCGTAACGATGTCGGTTTCCTGCATATCGCCGCTGATGTCGATGTACACCTCCCGGACATCAGGCATCTTGTACAGGATATAGGCCGCCATCATGGCGATCATGTTGTCGTTGCCCTGTTCCATGGCAGTGAGCATCTTGTCCGCAGCGATCTGACAGCGCTGCTCTGCATCGGGCGAATCCACCCAGGTGCGGCTCATCTGCCACCCCCGATCCATGTCCCGGTCCATCCGGTCGAAGAACGGCTTGGCCTCCTCGACCAGTTCCTCGGGGATTTGAATGGGAAACATCTGGCCGTCGACGAAAACTTTCAGTTGCATGGTCACTGGTCACCTGATCCTCGCATGGGGACTGCTCGGCCCGAGTGTGAGTATAGCGCGCGGCGATACGGGGCTCCTGGGCCGACCCACCGTACGCGGCTCCGCCAAACCACTCCGGCCAGGCCGAGGAAAGGCGCGAGAACGCTTGTGGATCCCTTACCAGCGGCGCACCGGAACCTTTCGGAGACGGGGATCGAACGCGCAACCCCGACCTGCCGAGGGTACAATCGTCCCCCCATGCTCCTGGAGATCCCACACGTCCTCGGTCCCGGTGATCTGCGCCGCGTGCGCGAAACGCTGGCGCAAGTGCCCTTCATCGACGGACGTGCCTCGGCCGGCGCCGCCGCCCGGCAGGTGAAGCACAACGAAGAGGCTGCACCGGACGATGCTCGAATCCGGAGGCTCAACGAGATCGTCATGGGCAACCTGGTGCGGCACCCCTGGTTCCAGCATGCCGCGCTGCCCCATCGCGTGGCCTCGCCCTTCTATGCGCGCTATGCCCCGGGCATGACCTACGGGGATCACGTGGACGATCCGATCATGGGTCCCGCCCAGGGGCGCTACCGCACCGATGTGTCCATCACGGTGTTTCTCTCCGCACCCGATGACTATGAGGGCGGCGAGCTCGTGATCCACACCCAGTTTGGCCCCCGGACCGTGAAGCTGCCGGGGGGTCACGCCGTGTTGTATCCCGCCTCCAGCCGACACCACGTGGCGCCGGTCACACGAGGTGAACGGCTGGTTGCGGTGACCTGGGTACAAAGCCTGGTGCGGGATCCCGCGAAGCGGGAGTTGCTATGGGAGCTCGGCCGGGCCCGCGACCGCCTGCTGGCCAAGGCCCCGGAGGCCGAAGAGACCCGGCAGGTGGACAAGAGCTACGTGAACCTGCTGCGCATGTGGGTGGAACTGTGAACCGCAGGGAACGCCTGCGCGTGGACGTTCTTCACCGCTGCCGCCCGCCCGGTCCGTTCCGCGCGGCTGTACCCGTCTCCCCCCTCGGCCCCGAGCCGCCGGATGGGCGCACCCGGTCCACCTGACCGGCTTGCCATACGACATTTCATTGCAGTTGTCAATATTCTGGTTGCCAGGTTGGGTTCAGGGCAAAAAAGCGCTAACGTCGCGGCTGGGTGACGCGCGCCGGCGGGCGCGTTGGACGTGAAATCCTGACATATCAATTAGATATGCGAGGAATCGGTGGGCGACCCTCACCGAGGCACCCCTGCAATGCCCAGCAGTAACGCAAGGGGAACCATGGTTTGGAGGCAAACCGGGGCGTGGGTGGGGCCCGATGCCCTGCAACTTCAGGGCGTGGGAGGCAAGGCCTGACGAGCCGGCCGGCGTACTGCGGAACCAGGCTTCATGGTTCCGTTGCTTGTGCTCCCCGCGCTGAGGGCCCGAGCGTGGATCGCGGAGTGCAGCCCCCGAGGCCGTGGCTTTGATGAGCAACCAGGGGCAGTCCGGCGGTTTTGGCATCGAATACAGGGGCCGACCGCCTTGCAGACCGGGTGTCGACAACTCAGCGAGGGCGCTGCAGGTATGCGTTGCGCCCACCGGACGTCGCTTCACCCGGGGGGTCAGGAATGCTGCATTCACGTCGGCCCCACGACGTTATGCAGCACCATGCCGCTCGTCACAGGAGAAACGCCAATGCGCTACGAAAAATTACGGCTCGTAACCCCCGTATAGCAACCCGAATATTGGTTCTGGCTTTGGCTCACTTTGAGGAGATCGAATGAAATGTTTGTAACGAACCCCTTTGCCCAGATCGACCTGGTCTCATCGACGGTCTTGCAGGCCTGGCTGGTGCTGATGGTGCTGCTGGTGATCGCCGGAACGGTGGCCGACGTCATCCACAAGAAGAGCGCAAAGTATTTTTTTCAGTTGGAGGAAGAGCAGAAAAGGCTGGCCAAACGCGAGGTGCCTTCCGGTGAACGCGTGAGTCTGGCCGTCAAGACGGTCACCAACGAGGTCCTCACCTCGTCCGAGTTCGAAAATCCCAAGCGCCGCGCATCCCACTTACTGACGATGTACGGGTTCGTGCTGCTTGCCATCGCCACCGCGGTGCTGGTCTTCGTCTATCCCGATGCCAAAGAGGGCACCCCGGCCATCTGGCCCATCGTCTGGCATGTCGGGGCCATCATGCTGGCCATCGGCACCTTGTGGTTCTGGTTCTTCATTCGCGTGGACGTCTTCTCCGAGGGCAACAATCCCATCGACTTCAAGCAGCGGGACATCTTCGTCGTCGCGCTGATGGCCATGGCGATCTTCGGTCTCATTTGGTCGTTCCTCCAGTCGTCCAGCCCAGGCTTCTGGTCCGACCTGTTTTTCGTGCTGTTCATCGCTGCGGCCACCTTCCTGTTCTCCACCATTCTGTGGTCCAAGTTCGCGCACATGTTCTTCAAGCCTGCCGCCGCTTATCAGAAGAAGCTGGCGTGGGCGGACGGTTCGCGCGAGAAGCTTCCGGACATTCCCGATCTGAGCAGCCCGGAAACACACGAGAAATATCCGGATATTCCCAAGTACCTGGGGAAGAATCCGCCGTACATGGGCCTTGGCATCAAGCGCGAGCCGCCGAACCACTACTAAGTTCGAACAGGAGACAAGATCATGCCTACGTTTGTCTACATGACGCGGTGTGATGGTTGCGGACACTGCGTAGACATCTGCCCGTCCGACATCATGCACATCGACAAGGTCACCCGGCGCGCATACAACATCGAGCCCAACATGTGCTGGGAGTGCTACTCCTGCGTGAAGGCCTGTCCGATGAACGCCATCGACGTGCGGGGTTACGCCGATTTCGCTCCCCTGGGCCATGCGGTGCGGGTGCGTCGCGACGAGGAGAAGGGTGTCATCGCCTGGCGGATCATCTTCCGCAACGGGAAGAAGGATTTCACGCTGATTGCACCCATCACAACCAAGCCATGGGGGACGGCGATTCCGAATCTCAAGGAAGTGCCTCCGCCCGACAAGGACATGCGCGACAGCCAACTGCTCTACAACGAGCCGAGATACATTCGCCTCGACGACGGGGGGCTGCGAACCCTTGCCGACACCGGGGCTCAATTCAAGGTAGGGGTGTACTACTGATGCAAGTCAAGACCGTAGTAGAAGACAACATCGATGTTCTCGTGGTGGGCGCCGGACTCGCCGGCACGGGTGCGGCCTTCGAGGCCAGGTACTGGGGGCCGGACAAGAAGATCGTGATCGCCGAGAAGGCGAATATCGATCGTTCCGGTGCGGTGGCGCAGGGCCTGTACGCCATCAACTGTTACATGGGGACCCGGTTCGGCGAGAATCAACCGGAAGACCATGTGCGCTATGCCCGCATCGACCTGATGGGCATGGTGCGTGAGGACCTGCTGTTCGACATGGCGCGGCACGTGGACTCGGCCGTGCACCAGTTCGAGGAGTGGGGCCTGCCCATCATGCGCAACGAGGAGAAGGGCACCTACCAGCGCGAGGGCCGCTGGCAGATCATGATCCACGGCGAGTCCTACAAGCCCATCGTGGCCGAGGCCGCCAAGAAGTCTGCCGACAAGGTGTACAACCGCATCTGCGTCACCCACCTGCTGATGGACGAGAGCCGTCCCAATCGGGTGGCGGGTGCCGTGGGCTTCAACGTGCGCACCGGCGACTATCATGTCTTCAAGTCCAAGACGGTCATCGTCTCCGCCGGTGGTGCCTCCAACATCTACAAGCCGCGCTCCGTGGGTGAGGGTGCCGGTCGCGTGTGGTACGCACCCTGGTCCTCCGGATCCGCCTACGGCCTGTTGATCGGTGCGGGCGCCAAGATGACCCAGATGGAGAACCGCATCGTGCTGGCCCGCTTCAAGGACGGCTACGGCCCGGTGGGTGCCTACTTCCTGCACCTGAAGACCTACACCCAGAACGGTCTGGGCGAGGAGTACGAGTCCAAGTGGTGGCCTTCGCTGCAGGAGATGGTGGGCAAGGCCTATCTCGACCCAGAGGCCTCCCATCGCACACATCGCCCCATTCCCACCTGTCTGCGCAACCACGCCCTCATCCAGGAGGTGAATGCCGGTCGCGGACCCATCCGTATGGTGACGATGGAGGCCTTCCAGGATCCGCATCTGGAGGAGATCGGCTGGCACAACTTCCTGGGCATGACCGTGGGTCAGGCCGTGCTGTGGGCGGCCACGGACGTGGACCCGAAATACGAGAACCCGGAGCTGACCACGTCCGAGCCGTACGTCATGGGCTCCCACGCCACCGGTTGCGGCGCTTGGGTCTCGGGCCCCGAGGACGTGTCGCCACCGGAGTACTTCTGGGGCTACAACCGCATGACCACCGTGGAGGGCCTGTTCGGGGCCGGTGACGCGGCGGGCGGCACACCCCACGCCTTCTCTTCGGGCTCGTTCACCGAGGGCCGTCTGGCCGCCAAGGCCGCTTGCAAGTACATCGACGACGGCAAGGCGGAGGGCATCGTGGTGACCGACGCACAGATCGCCAAGCGCCGCGAGGAGATCTACCGGCCCATGGAGACCTACCGGGTCTACCGCAATGCGATCACCGCCGGCACGGTCAATCCGTACTACATCAATCCGCGCCAGGGCCTCGACCGCCTCCAGAAGCTGATGGACGAGTACGCGGGCGGGGTGTCGGTCAACTACATGACCAACGAGAACCTCCTCAAGATCGGCCTCAAGAAGCTCAAGCTCCTGGAGGAAGACTGGGAGAACGGCATCGCTGCGGAGGACATCCACGAGCTGCTGCGCGCCTGGGAGCTGAAACACCGCATCATGACCGCCGAAGCGGTGATTCGGCACACTCTCTTCCGTGAGGAGACGCGCTGGCCGGGTTATTATTACCGCGGCGACTTCATGAAACTCGATGACGAGAACTGGCACGTCCTCACCGTGTCGCGCCGTGACCCCGAGACAGGTGAGTACACCATGGAAAAGGCGCCTCTCTATCACCTCATCGACGAGGAAGGGAAGTAGTGCGAAGACAGCCGTAGAGGGGCATCCCAGCGGAGCCGGGGCCGATCATGCAGCGCCACGGCTACCGCCAGCCACGGTGCGGGTCCCCGTGCCGCCAGTGGCCCCGGTTCCGTATTGGGACACCTTTCTAGGGTCGCTAGGCCGGTCGTCCCAGGACGGCCGCTTGGGCTAAGAGCTCGGCCAACCGCATGGGCGACGCCCACGGGCTTCGGCCTTCATCCCCAGATCCTGGAAGTGACGAACCGTATGAAACCCGAACCCACAGCGACGCAAGGCACCATGCGCATCACTGAAATGTCCGACGAGGAAATTCTGGCGATCGCCGATCCCTGGTGGGACGAGTTGGTGAAATACTCCAACAACGCCAATTACTTGATGTTCATTAAGAACTTTTCCAAGGCGTTCCGGGACGGCGCAAACGAGATGGAAGTCGGAAAGCAGTTCGCGCGCAGCCAGCTGGCCCGCAGCCTGTCCAAGAAGCGCGACTATCTCGGCATCATCCGCCGTGGCGACTACGTCACCGTACTCTATCGGCAGTACAGCACGAAGTTGGAGGGCGAGTGGCTGGGACGGTTGGTATTGGGCTTCGAGGACGGTCAGGTCAAGATTTTTGGCGCCACGTTGTTCTGAGCAACGGACATGAAGATGCCGACCGAGAGGATCGCCGACGGCAAGTTCGTCGAGTTGCAGTACAAGGTGCTAGACAAGAAGACGGGCAGCGTCCTGACCGAGGTGGAGTACCCCATCGGCTACGTGCATGGCGTTAACGAGATCCTCTCCGAAGAAGTCATGAAGGTCTTGGAAGGGCACCAGGCCGGGGATGTGGTCGAAGTGCCCATCGACGGCAACCTCATCTTCGGGCCACGCGACGAAGGCCTGGTATTTACCGACCGTTTGGAGAACGTGCCTGAGGCCTATCGTGAGCCGGGTACGACTGTCGTCGCTCAGAACGAAAAGGGCGATGTCCGTAAGTTCATCGTCACCAGCAACAACGGCGAGGTCGTCACCTTCGACGGCAATCACCCGCTATGCGGACGGGACCTGCTGTTTCGGTTGGAGATACGCACCGTTCGCGAGGCAACCGAGGAGGAGATCGAGGCAGGCGGTGCCGTGGTCTCGAGCCCAGAACTGGACAAATTCATGAAATCCGCCAAGAAAATTCCGGATTCCTGAACGTCCTTCACCCGACCCCGCCATTGCATCCCATCACCGGGTACCATCCCTGGCCCCGGGAAACCGATCAGCCGCTCCAGTCCTCGCAATTGCATGCATGTGGGCTCGGGATCGCCAAGCAGACTGCACTCGGTCCACAGTCCACGTGGCGTGAACCTGGTTGCTGGGGGCATACCGACGCATCTCCCGCTGGGTCCGGCACTCCGGGCGACTCCCATCAAGAGGCCGCTGCTCCGGATGCCCCGCGGCGTTTGGGATCGAGCTGCTCCGGACGCAGCCTGGGGGTGAAGTAGGCCTCGGCCTCGTCGACATCCACCACCCGGCCCTGGGCATCCACCAGGGGCAGTTCGTAGTCGTTCCAGCCCCGCAGTCCGGTCTTGAGCGACTTGGCTTGGCTGTACCCCATCATGGTGAGGGTCTTGGCGGCGAGCAGACTGCGGTTGCCGGAACGGCAGATCACGATGACTTCGCGGTCGCGCGCCTCCACCAGCTCCGGGACCGTCTCCTCGTAGTCCCATTCGCAGGCCGACTCCAGAATCCCACGCGGCACGTTCAGTGAGCCTTCAATGTGCATGGCATCGAACTCGTAGGGCTCGCGCACGTCCAGCAGCAAGGGGGTTTCGCCGGCCTGTAGCTTCTCGTCTACGTCCCAGGGGAACAGCTCCTCCACCGTGGGCAAGCACTCGGCGATCAGCTCGATGAATCTCTTCATGGCACAGCGATCATAGTCTTGGGCTGTGGCTGCGGCCAGAACCCCTGGTTGAACGATGGGAAATGCGCCCCACTACTCGGAGAGACCACTGCGGCTGGCGCGCAGTCCGTGCTCGACGGCGATGACAGCCGCCTCCACCCGGGAGTGGATCCCGAGCTTGCGCAGGATCGCCTTCACGTGCAGCTTCACGGTACCGTCCGAGATCCCCAGGTTGCGCGCAATGACCTTGTTGCTCTGGCCCTCGGCCAGGAGGCTGAGGATCTCTGTCTCCCTGGGCGTCAGCTCGTCCAGGGGGCTGGACTTGGGTTCGGGCGGGGCATCCCCCTTGACCAGCTGGGCGAGCACGTGGGTGAGATTCGGGGCCACCACAGTCTTTCCGGCGACGATGTCACGCAGGGCGAGCACTAGGTCATCGGGTTCCATGTCCTTGAGGAGGTAGCCGCGGGCCCCGTTGCGCAGAGCCTCCACCAAATCCCGCTCGTCACTGGAGGTGGTCAGCATCACCACCGGTTTGTTGAAGCCTTCGTCCCGGACCAGCCTGCGCAAGATGTGCAGACCGTCCATCCCGGGCATGCGCATGTCCAGGAGGACCACGTCGGGGTCGAGCTCCTTGGCCAGGCGGATGCCCTCCAGGCCGTCGCCCAGCGACCCGACGACCTCGATGCCGCGGCGCGACAAGAGCCCCTGCAGACCCTCCCGAAAGAGCGTATGGTCGTCAATAACCAGAACGCGCAATCCCATGCGAACTCCTCTCGTCTTGCGATGACTCGGGGGCGGTGGATTCACGCTCGGCGGCCGGTGGATACGTGAACCGCAGGACCACCCGCACGCCCTCGCCCGCCTCGCTCTCGATCAGCAGCGAACCACCGATTTTTCGAGCGCGGTCCTCCATGATACTCAGACCCACGTGCTCCCCGGGAGATTCCGAGCGCGCCTTGCTCACCATGCCCACTCCGTCGTCTTCCACGAGCACCATGTAGCGGCCCGACTCGTCACCGCGCATGAGCACCCGCACGGTATCGGCCTGGGCATGTTTGCGCACGTTGGCCAACGCTTCTTGCACGATGCGCAAGACCTGCATCTCGTATTCCGGGGGCAACGGCCGCTCCGGCCACTCGGTTTGCAGAAAGACGTGGGTCTCCGGGCATTCCTGCCGGAACCGTGCCACGGTACGCTCGATGGAGGGAATGAGCCCGCGCTTGTCCACCGGCGCCCGGAAGTGGGCGATGAGCTCGCGCAGCTCGGTGTTGGCCTCGTCGACGCTGCTCTCGATGCGTTCCAGCTCCGCCCAGATGGCTTTCTCGTCGCCCTGATGCAGGGTCTCGTCCAGCACCCGGATCTGGAATCGGACGCTGGCCAGGGTCTGGGCCAGCGAATCGTGCAATTCGTGGGCGAGGCGGGCCCGCTCCTCCATGATTTGCAGCTGGCTGGTCTCCTCGTCCAGCCGCGCCTTGTCGATGGCCATGCCGAGGTGGCGCCCGATGCTGGTCAGCAGAGCGTCGAACCCCTCTTCCAGTCCCGGGCCTTCACGAGCCAGGTACAGGTTGTACACCCCGAGCGTGCGCCCGCGGTATTGCAGGGGCACCACCACCATGTAGTAGTCGTCTTCGGAGAAGAACGGGCGGCCCACGCGGCGTGTGCAAGGGGCCATCTCCGACTGCACCAGCACACCGTTCTTTACTACCGCCTGTCCACACAGGCAGGACTGCGCCGGCAGCACGCGTTCGCGCTCCACGATCTCATCGGCCAGGCCACGACTGGCCACCAGACGCATCTGCCCGTCGCGGCCCAGCAGCCGCACCGCACCCGCCTTGGCCCCCACCGCCTCCACGAGGGTGTCCAGACACTTCCCGAGAAGATCGTCCAGGTCCCGGGCCACATTGATACTGGCCGCGACGTCGTAGAGGATGGCGAGCGAGCGGGTCTTCTGGCTCATGTGCTCCGTATAACGCTGCAGCTGCTGCTCGGTGTCTCGCGACAGGGACTGCAGCATCTCGGCCAGG
>JALVEU010000239.1 GCA_027030565.1 Gammaproteobacteria bacterium
TGCGATAGGCGACGATGAGCGCCTCCAGATCGCGCACATGATGAAACTCCAGATCGAGCTTGAGGAGGCGTTCGCTGGATTGCGAGGTCACGAAACCGCCGGGCAGCTGAAGATGCTCGCTGCGGAACGCGCGCAACAGGTCCTGGGTGGTGATTCCATAGGCGTTCATACGGGCGAGGTCCACGTTCACCCGGATGGTTCGGTCACGCCTGCCGCCGATGCGAACCTCGCCGACCCCCGAGACGTTCTCCAGACGCTTGCGGATCACCGTGCGGGCGTACTGGTTGAGCTGCTGCAACGTGCGATCCCCATGCAACACCAGCCACAGGATCGGCACCGCCCCGAATTCCACCTTCGCCACCACCGGCGGATCGGCCTCTTTGGGAAGGTCGCGCAGCACCTGGTTGACCTTGGCCTGCACCTCGTTGAAGGCCACGTCGATGTTCTTGTCCAGCTCGAACTCCATGCGCACCACCGAGGCTCCGGGCGAGGAGGACGAACGCACGTGACGGATGCCGGGGACGCTGTTGACCGCACTCTCGATGAGACTGGTCAGGCTCGCATCGATGACCTCGGGGTTGGCGCCGGCCAAGGTGGTGGTCACGGAGATGACGGGGTACTCGATGGTGGGATAGCGGTCGATGCCGATGCGCTGGAAGGCGATCAGTCCGAACAGGACCAACACCGCGTTGAGCATCCAGGCCAGTACATGGCGGCGGATGGAGAGCTCAGGGAGCGTCACGGCCCGGCTCCTGGACCTCCACCGGAGCCCCGTCGGTGAGGAAGCCGGCGCCATCGGCGACCACCGGCTCGCCTGCCCGCAGCCCCTGTCGGATCTCGATCCACCCGGGCAACCACTCGCCCAGCTGCACGATCCGCTGGTGCGCCACTCCCTCCTGGACCACGTAGACCACCGTGCCGGCCGGCCGGCGCACCACGGCCTGCTCGGGTACCACCACGGCGTGCTCCCGGTGCAGGGTGCGCACCTGGCCCGTCACGCTCGCCCCGGGCTCCCAGGACCCGGGATTGTCTACGTCCACCAGGACCTCGATGGCGCGGTTCCCGGGTTGAATACGGGGCCGCAGCTCCGTGACCCGCGCCTCCACCCGCCGTTCCGGCTCCATGGGACTCTGCAGACGCACCGGGAGACCCCGACGCAGCCGCCCGGCCAGGCTCTCCGGGTAGGGCAGGCGGGCACGCAGACGCTCCACGCGCGTGATGGCGAACAAGGGCGCGCCCACCTGCACGTAGTCACCCACCGAGACCATGCGCTCGTCGATCCGCCCGTCCACCGGGCTGGCCACCCGCGTGCGCGCCAAATCGCGCTCCGCCTGCTGCAGCTTGACGCGGGCACCCAGCAGCTGAGCACGCAGCGCGTCCAGCTGAGCCTGGGCGTCGTCCAGGTCGGACTGGCTGGCCGAGCGGCCACGGACCAGCGACCGCAGGCGACCCACTTGCAGCCTCTGTGCCTTGAGCAGGGCCTCCAGGCGCTGCACCTCGGCCTCCGCCGCCGCCTTGGCCAGGCGATAGTCCTCGGCGTCGATGCGGGCTAGGAGCTCGCCGGCGCCGATGCGGTCGCCCACCTCCGCCTCCACGCCCACTACGCGCCCCCCCACCTCGGCGGCCACCGTGGGGCTGGTGACCGCCTCCAGCTCGCCCACTGCGGGTTCCCAACGTTCGATGAGCTGGGCGCGTGCGTGCACCACGGTCACCGGCACCCGGTGTTCCCCGGCGGCCGCCTCCGGCCTCGCTGTCAGCACCAACACCAGGGCCAGCCCGGCGACGACGCCGCACCGCCATGGGCGGTTCATGGGTCCTGCTCCGGAGGCTGGGCACCGTGCAGCAACAGGTCGAACACCTGATCCACGAGCGGACCCGGCACCTGTGCGAAGCGGGCCACTTCGATGTGAGGCAGCACCCGGCGGGTCTCGAAGAAAAAGCTGTTGACCGCCAGCAGCACGAACGCCAGCAGCGACGGATCCAGGTCCGCGCGCAGGGCGCCCTCGGCCTGGGCCCGCCGGACCATGGAGACCAACCCGCTGGCGTAGCCGCTGAACACCTCCTGGGCGAGCGCACGGGCCCGGGTGTCATCGCTGTCGGTCATCTCCCGCAGCACCAGCCGCCCGGCCTGCGGATGCCGCAGCAGGTCCTCGAGGTGACGGACCAGGAAGGTGCGCAACGCCTCCACCGGATCTCCGGCATCGGACGGCTCACCGTCGAGGCCACCCATGGTGCACTGGCAGGCCGCACGCATCACCGCCAAGTAGAGTGCCTGCTTGGAGCCGAAGTGATGATAGATGTTGGCCTTGCTCACACCGGCCCGCGCGGCGATCTCGCTCAGAGAAGTGCCGGAGAAGCCCTTCTCGGCGAACAATGCCGAGGCGGCCTCCAGGATCGCCGACTGCCCCGTGGCGCTTTCCGCCCCTGCCTCGCGCGCGCCCTGCATGGAACTTTACACTGACCAACCGTCCGGTCAGTGTAGGGC
>JALVEU010000240.1 GCA_027030565.1 Gammaproteobacteria bacterium
TCATCCCGCTGGCAGTAGAGCGTCCGGCGCGCAGCATTCCACCCCGGAACAATCCGAAGGGTCCCCAGGGGAACGAAGATGAACCGGAGACCGGCGACGAACCGGTAGACCCCGAACTCGGCACAGACCCCGGCGAGCCCGGTGACCTGGTCGAGGACGAGACGGTGGTGGAGACCCCGATCGACGAAGAAGGGGTGCTCTGAATGCCGGGTCCCGCATCGTCCCGGCAGCGCGGAGTCGCCCTGGTCATGGCGATCCTCGTGGTGGCCCTGGCGACCACGGCCGCCACGGCGCTGATCTCGCGCCAAGCCCTGGACGTCCAGCGCACCGGCAACCTGGTCGAGGGCGACCAGGCCTGGGCCTACGTGAAGGGCGGTGAAGCCTGGGCCCGCATGATCCTGCGCCGGGATCTGCAGGAGAATCAGACCGATAGCCCCAAAGACGACTGGGCGCAGCTGCCGCCTCCCATCGCGGTGCCCGGCGGCTTCCTGGCGGGCAACATCGAGGACCTCCAGGGACGCTTCAACCTCAACAACTTGGTGACCTCCGACGGCAAGACCGACCCCCAGGCCATGGAGTTCCTGCAACGCCTGCTGCTGGAACTGGAACTCGACGCCGGCATTGCACAGGCCATCGCCGACTGGATCGACCCGGACGTGGAGGCCCGCGCACCCGCCGGTGCAGAAGACGACTTCTATGCCGGTCTCAGCCCACCATACCGCACGCCCAACCGGCCCATGGCCGACGTCAGCGAGCTGCGGCTGGTCCGCGGGGTGACGCCTGAGGTATACGACAAACTCGCGCCCCATGTCATTGCCCTGCCGGAACCGACACCCATCAACATCAACACGGCTCCGGCTGCAGTGGTGGCTGCCGCCAGCACCCGGCTGCCCGCCGATCTGGTCGCCGAGGTTCTCGCCCAACGCGAGAACAAGCCCTTCGAGAACGTCGCCGACTTCTTCAAGGACTCGCGCATCACCGCCCTCAAGCTCGACCCCAAGGTCCAGCAGGCCTTCTCGGTGGACAGCCACTACTTCCTGGTGCGCGTCGAGGCCCGGATCGGGCATGGGCGCGCCGCCAGCAACACCATGCTGCAGCGCCTCCAGGACGGGCGCGTGCGGATCCTGATGCGCAGCGCGGAAGGTCCTCCCGTCTTGCAGCCGCCGGCCGCGGAAGACGACGCCAACGCCTGAACCGCTTGCGAAGGGTGCCCTCATCGAACGATCCATGCGGACGGTAGGGGCACCCCTGCACTGCCACTGCCCGCGGGGCGGATCTAAATACGGGAAAATGTGGCGTCCACGCTATACTCTGTACGCCATGGCGCCTTTCACGCTCATCGACCAGCTCCGCCGCTGCCTTCTCACGGCACTGGCGCTGCTGTTGTTCGGTCTCGACCTGGGGAATGCGGCCCCGGCCGCCCCGCAGGGGGCGGATGCGCCCGCCGTGACGTACGCCGCCCAGGCCACGGCCTGCGACTGCTGCTGCGGGGACTGCATCAGCCACGATTGTGGCTCGGGCATCGCCTGCACGGCCGCCCAGTGCGGAGCCGGGGTCACCCTCCCTGCGGCGGTCGCCACGGTCCTCCACGTGCTGGCCACACATCCGGTCGCCACCCTACCGGACTTCCATAGCGCACCGCCCCCGGAAACGCCCCTCCGTCCACCGGCGGCCTGACTCCGCCTCCCATGTGCCGGCCGCGACCACAGCGGTCGGCCGGCATCGCGCGCACACTGAGCGCGCCCGCCGTCCCCTGACCGGGACGGCCCGATGTGCCCCTGTCAGGACCGACGGAGACTCACGCACATGATTTCCAGATGGTTGCGCGGCCTGGCCGCATGTCTTGCCCTGCTCGTCCCCTATGCCGTGGTGGCGACGCAAGGGACCGGGCTCGCCCTCGACGAGGCCGAGCGCATCGCGCTGGAGGCCGACCCGGGTGTGGCCGCACGCCGGGCCCGCGCCGAAGCCTTGGCCGAGGCGGCCGTGGCCGACGGCGAACTGCGTGACCCCAAGCTGCGCACGGGCATCTACAACGTGCCCACGGATGATTTCGATTTCACCCGCGAGCCCACCACCCAGTGGCGCATCGGTGTGCAGCAGGCATTTCCGCCTGGCCGGGTGCGTCGCTTCGAGCGCCGCCGCACCCTGTGGCGGGCCGAGGCCCAGCGCGCCGCAGCCCGCCTGGCCGCCGCACGCACCCGCAAGTCGGTGCGCGAGGCCTGGCTCGAGCTCTACTACCAGCTCGGGGCCGAACGCATCCTCACCGACAGCCGCAGTTGGTTCGACGATCTCGTGGAGATCACCCGGGCCCACTACGGGGCCGGCCGGGCCGACCAGCAGGACGTACTCCAGGCCGAGCTGGAACGGGCCCGCATCGACGATCGGCTGACGCGCATCCGCAACGCCCAGGAGCGGGCCCGCGCGGCGCTGGCCCAATGGATCGGCACACATGCCCAGGCCGATCTGCCCAGCGA
>JALVEU010000241.1 GCA_027030565.1 Gammaproteobacteria bacterium
CCTGCTGGACAACCAGGTGTTGGACGGGCGGGTGGGGTACCGCGTGCTCACGCCCCTGCGGATCGAGGGCAGACCCGAGGCCGTGCTGGTGGATCGGGGCTGGGTCCCGGCAGCCGCCGACCGCCGAGAACTCCCCGAGGTTGGCGTGAATGACGGATGGCGTCGCATCCTCGGCACGGTCTACGTGCCGTACGGTCGAGGCTTCCGGCTCGGGCCGGTGACCGACGAGAGCGTGGTCTGGCCGCGGCGTATCCAGTACCTCGACTTCGAGGCCCTGGAACGGATGCTGCCTTATCCCTTGGCGCCCTATGTGATCCGCCTGGATCCCGCACAGCCGGCCGGGTTCACTCGCCGCTGGCCTACGGCACCGTTCTCGCCCGATCGCCACCTGGGCTACGCCGTGCAGTGGTTTGCCCTGGCCGCTGCAGTACTGGCGATCGGACTGGCGTATGGTCTGCGCCGCGGGCGGCGGGAGGTGGCCCATGGACCGGAGTGAGCCCCGCTCGGGAAGCCTCCAGGGTTGGCTGGTGGTGGTGGCGTTCCTGGGTCCACTGGCACTGGCCATCGCTTGGTACGCACTGCGCGACGTCGTACCCGTACCAGCGCCGCGTACCGAGGGCACGCTCATCGTCCCCGCCCGGCCCATGGCCTCGTTCGCCGGAGTTGCGCAAGACGGCCGGGACCTGGGTCCCGAGCTGTTCCGCGGTCACTGGACGCTGGTCTACGTGGCGGATCGGGACTGCGAGCTGGACTGTCAGGCCCTCCTGTTCAAGGCCCGTCAGCTGCGCCTGACGCTGGGCAAGGATCTGTCTCGAGTGCGGTGGCTGGCGCTTGCATCCGATGGCTGGCGGGCCCCAGAGCTGTCCGGAGGGGACGTGCCGGTGGTGCGCATTTCCGAGGTTCCGGAGGCCTTCGGCCCCCGCGCCCAGGGTGCACTGTTCATCGTGGACCCGTTGGGCAATGTCATGATGCGCTACGGGCCGGACGCCGAGATTCGAGGGATGCAGAAAGACCTGAAGAGGCTGCTGAAGGTCTCCCAGATCGGGTGAAACCGGCGCGGGTGCCGGGCGCACCGTACAGAACGCAGCGAGAGCGGACACCGAGATTCGAGGACGACCAGATCATGGCGAAGACACTGCTGACCAACCGCGGCCTGGCACGGGATCTCTTGGAGAAGGGCGGGGAATACTACGAGCTCTGTAAACCCCGGGTCGTCGCACTCATGGTGTTCACTGCCCTGGTGGGCATGCTGCTCGCGGCGCCGGGAGGGGTGGGACTCGATGTGCTGATTTTCGGGCTGGGCGGCATCGCCCTGATGGCCGCTGCCGCCGCCGCCATCAACCACCTGGCCGATCGGCACATCGATGCGGTCATGGCCCGTACGCGCGGACGCCCGCTGCCTGCAGGCACGCTGAGTGTACGCGAGGTGCTGGTGTTTGCGGCGGTCATCGGCACGTTGGGGTTCGTGATCCTGATGGCCCGCGTGAATACGCTGACGGCGGTGCTCACGCTGCTCTCGCTCGTGGGCTATGCCCTCGTGTACACGTTGTTCCTGAAGCGGCGTACACCCCAGAACATCGTCATCGGCGGTGCCGCAGGGGCGATGCCTCCGTTGCTGGGCTGGACGGCGGTGACGGGGCACCCCGATGCCCACGGGTTGTTGCTCTTCCTCATCGTGTTCACGTGGACCCCACCCCATTTCTGGGCCTTGGCCCTCTATCGCAAGCAGGAATACGCCAAGGCGGGCATCCCCATGCTGCCGGTGACCCACGGTGAAGCACTGACCCGGCTGCACATCCTGTTGTATACGGTGCTATTGGTGGTGATCACGGTGCTGCCTTACCTGACGCGCATGTCGGGGCCACTGTATCTCCTGGGGGCCATGGGTCTGGGTGCCGGATTCCTGTACCAGGCCTGGAAGCTGTATCGTGTGCCCAGCAAGGAACGGGCCTTGCGGACGTTCTTCTATTCCATCGTATACCTGATGGCCCTGTTCGCGGTGCTGCTGGTGGATCGTTACCTCCCCCTGATGCTCATGCGCTGAGACGAAGGTCCGGGCACAACGTCCCCCGTTTCCTCGCCATCTCGGCCGCATAGGAGCGGCCGGTCTCTACAGGTTCAGGCCGCCCACGGCAGGCTGGGTCCTTTCCGGCTGCTCCTCCTCGTCCCACACGCCGCTCGTGGCGCAGGTGGCATACAGACGCCCGACATGGGCCTGGTATCGGTGCAGATCGGGGCTCTTGGTGAGATCGTAGCGGGTCTCCAAGGCCTGGACCTGCGCCTGGGGATATCGCTCGCGCAGCGCCGACAATGCGGCCTCGGCGTCCAGTCGGATGGCGAACTCGCAGGTGAGGCGCTGGTGACCATCGGGGTGTTCGCCCGCGTCGGCCACCACCACGAACGATCGAAGGCAGATCTCCATGGCCAGTCCTTTGGCTCCACTGCGATCGATCGCAGTGGAGCCAAAGGACTG
>JALVEU010000242.1 GCA_027030565.1 Gammaproteobacteria bacterium
CCTGCTGGGGGGGATCGCCTCCAAGGCCGGCTCCGGCGCCGTCTACGCCATGGTGCCCCTGGTCAAGCGCCGCATGACGGGCCAGATCGCCGGTATGGCGGGCGCCTTCGGCAACGTGGGGGCGGTGCTTTTCCTCACCGTGAACTCCCTGGTGGACTACGACCAGTTCTTTCTGTTCATCGGGGCCGTCTCGGGCCTCGTGCTGCTGCTCATCCTCCTGTTCCTGGAGGAGCCGGCCGGCCAGATGGCCGAGATCCTGCCCGACGGTACGGTGGAGCTGATCGAGGTGAAGTGAGGCCCGGGTCCGTGGGGATACGGCTGATCTGGCGGCTCCGAGAGGCCTGCCAGATGAATTTGACATCAATATATGCATCTAATGATGTATAATTCGATGCAGAATCCAATGGAGGCGCGCTCATGCGAACGACGATAACGCTGGACGACGATCTCGTGCGCAGGGCCGAGGATCTCACGGGGGTGACCCGCAAACGGGACCTGCTCGAAGAGGCCTTGCGGGCCCTGATCGAACGGGAAAGCGCGCGCAGGCTGGCCCGGTTGGGCGGCACCGAGCCGCAGCTCCAGCCGGTGCCCCGCCGGCGCCCGGAGCCCGCCCAGGAGACATGATCCTCGTCGATACTTCGGTATGGGTCGATCACCTTCGGTACCAAGACGCTGAGCTCGTCAGGCTGCTGGAGGCGGGGCGGGTGCTTTGCCACCCGTTCGTCGTCGGTGAGCTGGCCTGCGGGCATCTGCGCGGTCGCCGCGCGGTGCTGGCACTGCTGCGGGGGCTTCCATCGGCGCCACGCGCGCACGACCACGAGGTGCTGTGGTGGATCGAGGCCCATGCCCTCATGGGGCGCGGGTTGGGATACATCGACATGCACCTGCTGGTTTCGATTCGGCTCGAGCCCGAGGCTGCGCTTTGGACCCATGATCGGCGCCTGGGGGAGGTCGCTGCCGAGCTGGGCCTCGCTTATGGCCCCCGCGCAAGCCGTGACTGAGCTCAAGGTCGACTACGCCTGTCGCAGCGAGGCCGGGGACAAGCCGGAGAACGCCGATGCGGCGGCGCTGCGCCTGGCCGAGGGTGAAGCGGTGCTCACCAAGGGCCTGGCGGCGGCCATCGCCGATGGCATGAGCACGTCTGAGGGCGGGGCGGCGGCCAGCCGCATCGCGGTGGAGTCCTTTCTCAACGACTACTTCGCCACCCCCGACTCCTGGACCGTCAAGACCTCGGGGGGCAAGGTGCTCGGTGCGCTCAATCGCTGGCTCTACGCCCAGGGCCAGAGCCTGCATGGCGTACCCAAGGCCATGGTCACCACGTTCACCGGGCTGGTGATCAAGTCCACCACGGCGCATGTCTTCCATGTGGGGGACTCGCGCCTGTACCGCTACCGGGACGGCGAGCTGGAGCTGCTCACCCGGGACCACCGAGTATGGTTGTCCGAGGACCGGGAATTCCTCTCCCGCGCCCTGGGCGTGGAGCCGCATGTGGACATCGACTACAGGGCCCTGCCCACCGAGGTGGGCGATCTCTATCTGTTCGTCACCGATGGCCTCACCAGCCAGCTCACCGACGCCCGCATGCGCGCGGTGCTGCGCGCCCAAGGCGACAATCTGCGTGCTTGTGCCGATCGCCTCGTCGAGGAGGCGCTCAAGGCGGGCAGTGGCGACAACGTTTCCTGTCTGCTGCTACGGGTGGAGGGCCTGCCTGAGCCGCGCAGCGAGGACGAGCTCGCGCTGCGACTCAAGGAGCTGCCCTTTCCTCCGCCCCTGGAGCCCGGGATGAAGATCGACGGATTCGAGATCCTGCGTGAGGTCCATGCCTCCAAGCGCAGCGAGGTGTTCCTGGCCCGGGATATCGAGACTGGCGGACGGGTCGTGATCAAGGTTCCCTCCGCCAACTACCGGGACGATGCCGCGTATCTGGACGGTTTTCTGCACGAGGAGTGGGTGGGGCGGCGCATCCGTAGTCCTCATGTGGTGCGCGTGCTGGAGGCGCCGCGGCGGCGGTTCCTGTATCAGGTGGTGGAGTACGTGGAGGGCCAGACGCTGCGCCAGTGGATCGACGACCATCCCCAGACCCACATCAACAGGGCGCGCGAATTCCTGCAGCAGATCGCGGAGGGTCTGCGGGCCCTGCACCGCATGGAGATGCTGCATCTAGATCTCAAGCCCGACAACGTGATCGTCGACGGGAAGGGGTTGCTCAAGATCATCGACCTGGGCTCGGTGCGCGTGGCGGGCACCGCCGAGATCGCCGCGCGGTTCGACGACGACGTCCCCCAGGGCACGGCCGACTACATGGCGCCCGAGGTACTGGAGGGGGTCTACACCAGACAGGCGGACATCTACTCGCTCGGGGTCATCGCCTACGAGCTGCTCACCGGCCACCTGCCCTATGGCGAGGCCGATCATCCACGCCAGATCGCCCGCAGGCGTTACCGGTCGGCCCGCGAGTTCAATCCTCAGCTGGCGGTGTGGGTGGACGGCGCGCTGCGCCGGGCCGTCCACCCCGATCCGCGCAAGCGCTACGACACCCTGAGCGAGTTCCTCTACGACCTTTCCCACCCCAACCCGCGCTATGTGGAGCGCGAGCTCCGGCCCCTGATCGAGCGTAATCCCGTGGGCTTCTGGAAGGCGCTGGCCGGGTTGCTGGCGGCGGCCGATCTGCTGCTCCTGTACCTTTGGCTGGCCGGCTGAAGCTTCAGCCCGGGGCCGCGGTACCGAGATCTCGCACCGAGCCGTCCGGTCGCACCACCACGAGGATCACCCCGGCCGCGTCTGCGCGCAGCGGCCCACCGCGGCCGAGGCGCAGCACCAGATTGCGCCCCTTGGCGCGGGACTTGATGCGGTAGCGGCCGCCCGGTCGCAGGCCGCTCCACAGCACACGCAGTGTCCGGCCCCGCTGGCGCGGTGCCACCACGCGCCCGGGCTTGGTGGATCGGCCATAGCCGCGGACGGGGAATACGACTGCCTTCCCGTCCTGGCCGCCGATGATCCAGCGCCGGTTCGACCAGCTCCATGCGGGTTTTGCGGGTGCGTGGCCGCGGTCGGCGATGCGCAGCAGGGTGAGCATGCGCAGGTCGCCTCCGTCCCCCGGGTCGATCTCCAGACGATCGGCATACAGGCTGTTGTCACCGGGCCGACCCTGTGGAGGATGCGCGCGTAACACGGCCCCGACAGGGCGCAATGCCGTCACGTCCACACGCTGTGGGGCCAGCGCCGTGGCGGCTGGAACGCGGATGGTGGCGGTGCGGCCCTGGATCTCGGGTGGACCCTCGAAGAAATTGAAGCTCTGGCGCCGCTGCAGGGGTACGGGGGCCGTATCGCTGACGTCCACCAGGTCGTAGACGAACAGATAGTCGGCTGCCCCTTCGCTACCTTTGTGCCAGGCCACCGCGCGCTGGACCCGGTCGTAGTAGTGCTCGCTGTGCGTGCGCCCGCGATAAGCCCCTGTGGTGTCGAACACGACCAGGGCGTGGGTCCCGGACCGGCTCACCGCCAGGTGGCGCTGGCTGTCGTCCGGATTGTCCAGGTAACGCAGCCGCCCTTCACTGTTGCGGTGCACGGCGTCGTACTGCGAGACGATGTCCGGATCCGGCGGCCGCGTCCCGCTGAACCAGGGAATCTGTAGCAGCATCACGTTGTCCGCCTCGGCCTGCTGGGCATCGCCGCCACTGGCGAGGATGCGATTCAGCACCCAGCGCCCCTTGCGGTAGAACTGCAGTGCACCATTGTCGGCGGCATGGTGGTCGGCGCCGCCCCAACCGCCGCGGGTGACCAGCAGTGCGGCGTCGCGCGACCATGCGGTCCGATCGAAATACATGCCGAAGCCGCTGTCGAAAAAGGCCGTGGGCTCGGCGTCGGCCGGGTCCACGGGCGGGAGCTCGTCGGTGTCGAAGAGCATGCGGTAGAAGCTGGCGAGTCCGCGGGTGCCCTTCTCGCCGTAGTGATGTTGCAGATGCCAGCGGGCCAGGCCGGCCGCACGCCCGGCTCCGAAGCGCCCCAGGGCCCCCATCTGGAACGCCAGCTTGTAGGCGAAGTCTTCTCGCACGAATGCCGGGAAGCTGTTGGGCTCTGCGGTGGGGCCATCGCCGAAGGCGGCGCCGAACGACTCCACGTCGCGCAGGGTCACGTAGCCACGACCCATGGGGGTGGTGGAGTGGATCTTCATGCTCCGCAGGTTGTTGGCGACGAACGGCGCGTAGGCGGACTGATCCAGGCCGGCATTGGTGAGCACCCAGAGACTCTCGAGCCAGTAGGCGAAGGTCCCCTGGCCGTAGCGGATGCCGTCGGAGAGATAGCCACCGCTG
Organism: Gammaproteobacteria bacterium; assembly: GCA_027030565.1. GTDB lineage: Bacteria > Pseudomonadota > Gammaproteobacteria > JAJDOJ01 > JAJDOJ01 > JALVEU01. Next base: position 4,314 of record JALVEU010000242.1, read on the forward strand.
AGCGCAAAGCTGCCCCGGTCGCGACGCGCCATCACGCGCATCACCCCGTACCAGCGGCGCAGCCCGGTCTCCAGCAGGGTGCAGCCGCGTGCCGCCAGTCCAGGATCTAGGTCATCGGCTCGACACAAGGTGAGGCCGATCACCAGCAGGGCCCGGGTGACGGAGGCCAGTTCGTCGGTGTCCGTAGGGCGGTCTTCGCGTCTCGGATCTTCCGCGTAGGCCGCCAGCATGGCCCGGGCGGCCCGGTCCCGGGTGGCCCGCGGAAGCTGTTCCCAGAGCATGTCCAGGCAGTAACCCAGTTGGTTGTCTGCCCAGCGGTAGGCGTTGCTCCGCAGGCGGCCGGGCTGCTCCCACAGCGCCAAGGTCTTGTCGAACAGGCGCAGTGCCCGCTCCCGGTCCTGCGGGTCGCCGCTGAGCCGTTGCAGAAGCGCTGCGGGTAGGCAGTAGTGGGCGTCGCCCAGGCTGCGGAAGTCACGATCGGCCGCAGCGATGGCGTCCACCAGCTTCGCCTCCCAGCGTTGCCACGACGCGTCGCCGGCCTGGCGCCGGGTGCGCCAGTGCTCGATGAGGCGTGCATCGGCGAACACGCGGGGACGCGTCTCGGGGAGCTCGGGGGCCGGTGCCGCGTGGGTGTGAATGCGCAGCAGATTGCCGATCTGCCCGTCTCGGACCACGGTCAGGTAGTAGGTGGTGTCGGGTTCCAGGCGGGTGATCCAGAGCGGCGTCTCGCGGTTACCGAAGGCGGCCGGCCAGGATGGATCGCGCCAACGCACGGACCTGTTCACCTTGCGGCCGAAACCCGCCCATACTTTCTGTAGCTCCAGTGCCTGACCGGCGGCGCGCAGTTGCTCGATGCCGGTGAGCGTTTCCAGGTCCCGTGGGTCCTGACTCCAGGCGAGCAGTCCGTGCCAGCCGTACCGGCTGCTGGCAGGCGAGGTGAAATTGAACCAGCCTCCGTAGGGCGTTACGTGTTCGGCGTGCAGGTCGGTGACCGGGCCATCCTCCAGCGGAGGGGCGAAATCGGGGTCGCAGGCGTCGCCCCTGCCGTCGCCGTCGGCGTCGGTCTGATCGGGGTCGTAGACGGCCGGACAGTGGTCCCGGCTTCCAGGGACCCCGTCACCATCCGCGTCCGGATGCCAGTCGTTGTTCGGGACCGCGTGGGCAGCGGCCCACGCTCCCAGGGAGATGAGCAGGAGCAGGACACAGCCGCCCGCGCGGCGGAGGATGGCAAAGGGGTTCATGGTGCGTCCTCCTCCGGCGGAGCAGCGTGTAATGTCCTAGAAGATAGCCCACGGGGCGTCGTTGTCAAAGACTCCGCCGCAGTGAGACCGGCGGGCCTTGGGATGGCGGCGTGCGTGGCGAATGGTGTGCTCGGACCGGGTGGCCGCGGGGATGGGGACCGTGGTGGCAATGCCTGCGCGATGCATTCCCCCGGTGCGCCCACGTCGCGCAGGTCAGAGCAAGGCGGACTGGAGATGGACCGTACACGGGTCCCGATGCGGGGCGCACCGGGACCCTGGCCGGCCTACCGGGTCTTCTTCTCGGATTTTCCGGAGCTCCCCGTGGGCTTCTCTTTGCTGCTCTTGGTGGTCTTCTTCTTGGAATGTCCGCCCTTGGACCGGCAGTACGCCTTGACCTTGGCGCCGTCCTTGCGGGTATAGCCCTTGACCCAGGTACAGTCCGTGCGCTTCTCGCATGCCGACTGAGAGGTGACCTCCTTGCAGGAGGCGGCCAGCGCGGCACCGGCAGGAAGCAATAGGGCGGCGATCAGCGTTGCGGACGAGACCGCGACGGCAAACCTGGAAACGGAACGATGCATTGCAGTGACCTCCCTCGTTGCAGTGTTCAATGGGCATGCCGATTATCGTGGGAGCGGAGCGCAAACCCATGGCAGTATTCCCGCGGGTGGTTGAGAAAAAATTCCGGATCCTCCTCCACTCGGACGACACGGGGCCGGCAAGCGGTCCGTGCCCGCCGGCCTCGCCGCCCTTCTCCCGGGTTTCGGGGTTTGTACGTAGGGTGGCCCCGTCCGGGCGGCGGAACGGCGCGTTCGTCCTGTAGCCCCTGTCGTCGCCGGGGCGGCCCACTACAATCAAGCACATGCCTCAGTGATGCGCCTCGGGGCATGGGTCACGTGCAACGAAGCAGTGTGGCCCGGTTTGGCCGGAACGGATCGCCCGGCCCTGTGACGGCGCTCGAAGGTTGAGACACGGTTCCCACGGATGGGCAGCCTTTCCCGATTCCCCACACCCGGATCTGCTGCGCCTGCCGTTTGTGTCGCCTTAATGGTGCCGAGGGCCGGTGCAGTGCCGTGGCCGTGTGTGCTCCACAGTGCTGCCCATTGGGAGAAGGAGGGGTCATGAACGGAATTCGACGTGGGTTCACCGGGATCGTGTGCGCCCTGGTAGCGCCCTTGCTGAGCGCCACTGCCACGGGCGCCGATCTCGATGCGGTCCTGGAGCGCGGCGTGCTGCGTCACTTGGGGGTACCGTATGCGAATTTTGTCACGGGTGCCGGTGATGGGCTCGACGTGGAGCTCATTCGGCGGTTCGCCGAGCACCTCGGTGTGCGTTACGAGTATGTCCGATCCAGTTGGCCCGAGGTCTTCGGCGATCTGATCGGCCGTCGCGTGCGGCCCCGCGGAACGGACGTGGAACTGCTCGAACCGGTGCCGGTGCGGGGTGATCTCATCGCCAACGGCGCCACGATGCTTCCCTGGCGAGAGAAGATCGTCGCTTTCTCCGAGCCCACCTTTCCCTCGGGCGTTTGGGTGGTGGCGCGGGCCGATGCCCCCCTTTCCCCGGTCGCCGAGGGCAGCAGCGTCCAGGAAGACATCCGGGCCACCCGGCGCCTGCTCGGCGGGACCAGTGTGCTGGCCATGAAAGGGACCTGCTTGGATCCTGGACTGTACCGCCTGCACGAGACCGGTGCCCGCGTGCGTCTGTATACGCGCAGCAGCAATCTGAACGAACTGGTGCCCGCCATCCTCGCGGGGGAGGCCCAGGCCACATTGCTGGATGTGCCCGACGCCCTCATCGCGCTGGAGAAATGGCCGGGCCAGATCAAGGTGCTGGGTCCCGTGACTCCGCTGCAGTACATGGGGGTGGCCTTCCCCAAGGACGCGCCGAAGCTACGCCAAGCCTTCAACACGTTCCTGCGCCGCCTCAAGGCCGACGGCACCTATCAGGCCATGGTGCGCAGGTACTACCCCACGGTGTTTCTGTATTTCTCCGATTTCTTTGCCACGCAGCAAGCGCGACCGGAAGACGTCGCTTCTGACGGCCAAGCCGCACAACGGGGCTGAGGGCGGAGGGCGATACCGGTGGGCCGTGGCAGGAGGCCAGTCTGGGGGTCGGTGGGGCTGCTGGGGGTGGCCAGCGCCGCGCTGATCCTGAACTTGGCGTTCCTCCTCTTCCAGATCCACTACGCCGAAGGCGAGCTGCAGGCGGCCGCGGGCAGGCAGCTACGCCAGGAGGCGCAGAAGCGATCGGAGGCGCTCGGTCAGTTCTTCCAGGAGCGCAGGATGGATCTGCTGGACCTGCGCCAGGCGCGCGCCATTCGAGCCTATTTCGAGAACAAGGCCTTGGGGATGACCGAGCGCTACGGCCTGCGTGCCAGCGTGGTGCAGATCCGGATGCTTTTCGAGGACGTCCTGCAACGGCGCCGGGCACGGCGTGGCGCCCTCTATGAAGCCCTGGCACTGGTGTTGCCGGACGGAGTGGTGCTGGCGGCTGCACCCGGCGACTGGAAGCCTCCCCGGGGATGGCTTCCCCCGGCGATCGATGTCGACGGCCCGGTGATCCGGCCGGGACCAGGGCGTACCCTTTGGGTGCTCACGGACTATCGGTTCAAGGGTCGGCTCGCGGGCCACCTCCTGGCCAAGCTCAGCCCTGGTGCCATCCGGGCCTATCTGCACGACGGCCGTCGGGGTGTGGGCACCGATCTGTTGGTCGACGAGAAGGGAAGGCCCCTGGTGGCTCCCGTGCATGCCGCCCTCACGCGGCCGTTGCTGCAGCGGCTACGTGCGTTGCCGGCAGGCGAGGTGGCCACGCTGGCCGTGGAGGGCGAGGGCAGGCTGGTTGCCGTGCGCCTGCCCCTGGGTGTGGCGGGCCTTCAGGTCGTCGCCACGGCCCCCTACGATGCGGTCTATGCGCAGCGCCCATTGCGCTACGGATTCTGGGTGTCCCTGGGTTTGTCACTGGTCCTGGGACTGTCCTGGCTGGCGATCCTGCGCTACTGGCGGGCGAACCAGCTCTTGAACGTGCGGGTCGCCCGCGCCGAGCGACAGAAGGGGCGGTTACGTGGGGAGAACGCGGCGTTGGCCCGCGAGGTGGAGCGGCGGCAGCAGGCCGAGCGCCGTTTGCAGGAGGCCCTGCGAGAGGCGCACATGCTGGCGCACTACGACTGCCTGACGGGCCTGCCCAACCGCCGTCTGTTCCGTTCGTCGCTGGAGCAGGCCATGGCCCGATGCGGGGAGGGGCCGGGCCAGGTGGCATTGCTGGTGCTCGACCTGGACCGCTTCAATCGGGTCAACGATACGTTGGGCCACTCGGTGGGCGATGCGCTCCTGGAATGGGTGGCCCACATCCTGCAGGAGTGCCTGCGCGGCACCGACACGGTCGGCCGGGTTGCGGCGGCGTCCGATGTCGCCCGGCAAGCCGGAGACGAATTCATGATCCTCGTGCAGGGGATCCGTCGCCCGGAAGACGCCCTGCACGTGGCCAGACGCATCCTCCACGCGCTGCAGCGGCCGGTCAGGCTCGGGGACATCGAGTTGACCCCGAGCGCGAGCATCGGCATCGCAGTGTACCCCGAGCACGGCACGGACGTAGAGACGTTGATGAAGAATGCCGATGCGGCCGTGCATGCCGCCAAGGCCAAGGGTGGCGGCCGGATCGAGCTCTACGAGCCGAATCTCAACGCCAGTGGCGTGGAGGTCCTGTCGCTGGAGGCGGATCTGCGTCATGCGCTGGAGCGTGAGGAGTTCGAGGTCCACTATCAGCCCAAGCTGAATCTGCGCACTGGACAGCCGGGCGGTGTGGAGGCG
>JALVEU010000243.1 GCA_027030565.1 Gammaproteobacteria bacterium
CCTGCACCTGGTGGGCGCGCTGGTGTACATCACCGTGCTGGTGTACTTCGGCCTGTGGGTGCGCCGCCTGGCGCGCGACTGGCTCTATGCGCAGGTGCGCGACCGCGGGCTGCGCAACAGCCTGGCCATCTTCACGCAGTACGCCGTGCTGGTGCTGGGCGTGCTGGTGGGGCTCAATCTGCTGGACATCAATCTCACCAGCCTGGCGGTGTTCGCGGGTGCGTTGGGCGTGGGGATGGGGTTCGGTCTGCAGAACATCGCCAACAACTTCGTCTCCGGCCTGATCCTGCTGGTGGAACGCCCCGTGCGCGTGGAGGACTGGGTGACCATCGACGACAAGGAGGGGGCCATCACGCGCATCGGCATGCGCTCGTTGACGCTCACCACCTGGGACAACCAGGACGTGATCATCCCCAACGCCAACCTCATCAGCAATCCGTTCACCAACTGGACCCTGAGCGACAAGCTGGTGCGCACGGTGTTCGTGGTGGGCATCCGCTACCAGGACGACCCGCACAAGGCCCAGTCGGTCATCAAAGACGCGGTGACCATGCAGCCGGAGGTCTCCCTGGAGCGCGAGCCGCGGGTCCTGCTCACCGAGTTCAACGCCTCGTCCGTAGACTTCCGGGTGGAGTACTACGTGGACGTGGAGCAGTTCAGCCGCCTGGCGGTCAAGTCCAAGGTGATGTTCGCCATCTGGGATGCCCTCAAGGAGGCGGACATCGGTATCCCGTTCCCGCAGCGGGACATCTATATCAAGGAACTCCCTTCCATGGGTAGCAGCGGGCAGCGTGCGGACGAGACCGTCAGCCCTCCCACGCGCTCGCAGGCGGGGTGACCCGGCGGGCTCCCGGGGCCTGCGTGTCGAGGTTCGCAGGCACCGATCCCCGCGACCCTTTATTTTCCTGCGCTTCCGGATACAATACCGCGTTTCCTCGAGCCGACGTGGCGACCAACTTCTGGAGCGAACGACGACGTTATGGTGACGCTGAGACTGGCCAGGGCCGGTGGGAAGAAGCGGCCGTTCTATCACATCGTGGTGACGGATTCGCGCAAGCCGCGCAGCAGTGGCTACATCGAGCGGGTGGGGTTTTTCAACCCCGTGGCGCGCGGCAAGGAGGAACGGTTGCGGGTCGATCTCAGCCGTGTGGAGCACTGGCTTTCCCATGGTGCCCAGACCTCCGAGCGCGTGGCGCATTTGATCAAGGAATACCGCAAGGCGGCGCAGAGCGCGCCGGCCGAGGAGGCGGAGGCCTCCTGAGGAGGCGTGAGCGACGGGCGGCGGGTCCTGCTGGGTCGCATCTCCGGCCTGTACGGCGTCCGCGGCTGGGTCCGGGTGTTCTCCTACACGGAGCCGCGGGAGGGCATCCTGCGGTACCGGCCGTGGCTGTTGTCCAGCGGGGATGGTGACTGGGAACCGTGGGTGGTGGCCGAGGGGCGGCGACACGGCCCCACGGTGATCGCCCGGCTCGAGGGCGTGGAGGACCGCGACGCCGCCGGGGCCCTGCTGGGCCGCGACATCGCCATTCCCGCCGAGGCGTTGCCCGAGAAGGCGCCTGGAGAGTATTACTGGGCGGAGCTCATCGGCCTCGAGGTCATCAACGAGGCAGGCGTACGGCTCGGCCGGGTGGCGCGCCTGCTGGAGACCGGGGCGCACGATGTGCTGGTGCTTGAGGCACCCGACCGGGAACGGCTCGTGCCCTTCGTGGAGGGCGATGTGGTGCGCGCGGTGGACCTGAATGTGGGCCGCATCGTCGTCGACTGGGAGCCCGATTACTAGCCGGGGGCGCCGCAGCTTGCAGATCCATGTCGTCACCCTGTTCCCCGGGCTGGTGGAGCAGGTGCTCCGCTTCGGTGTCACCGGGCGGGCAGCGCAGACCGGGCTCCTCAGCCTGCGGACCTGGAATCCGCGGGACTTTGCGCAGGACCGTCACCGCACGGTTGACGATCGGCCCTACGGCGGCGGTCCGGGAATGGTGATGGCGGTGGAGCCGTTGCGCAGCGCCATTCGTGCGGCCCGTGAGGCGGCGGGGGGGGCGCCCGTGGTGCTGATGAGTCCGCAGGGGACCCCGCTCACGCAGGCGCGGCTCAACGTGTGGTCACGGCGCCCGTCGCTGGTCTTGGTGGCCGGACGCTACGAGGGCATCGATGAGCGGCTGGTGGCGCTGGAAATCGACGAGGAGTGCTCCATCGGCGACTACGTGCTCAGCGGCGGTGAGTTGCCGGCCATGGTGGTCATCGATGCACTGGCGCGGTTGCAGCCCGGGGTCTTGGGCCACGAGGATTCGGCGCGGTCGGATTCGTTCATGAACGGGCTGCTGGACTGTCCCCATTACACGCGGCCCGAGGTGGTTGATGGGCTGGAGGTCCCGCCCGTGCTGCGCTCGGGCGACCACGGGGCGATCCGTCGGTGGCGCTTGAAGCAGGCCCTGGGACGGACCTGTCTACGGCGACCGGAC
>JALVEU010000244.1 GCA_027030565.1 Gammaproteobacteria bacterium
CAGCCGCCACCGAATCCGCGCATCAGCCGTGAAGAAAAACTTGCGAATCCGAAAATGCAGGGCGTGCCAGATCGGCCCCGCCTGGTCATGCACCGGATGCACGGCCACAGCGCCCACAGCCCCATACGAGAGGCCGAATGCGAGCAGCCCGGCGGCAAGGAAAAGCCAGTGATCTCGGTGGGGGCGCATGGAGGAGGCCTCCCTGGAGCTCAGATATCGGATTGGAGCGTCCAAGGCACCAGGGTGTTCCCCGAGGAGGCCATGGCTGGGATGGCGGTGAGCCCAGGTCCTCCCAAGGACCTGGGGAGACGCTTTGCCGTTCGGTCGAACCCACGGGTTCTCATCCCGGGGGCCGCCCCACATGAAGTGGCCCGCTCACGCGGGCCAGGTCGTCATGGCGTCCCCAACGGGATTACGCGGCACCTCCCTGTGCCGCGCCCTGCGGGCCGCGCTGCGCGCGTTCCGATCCGCTCCCGGCGGATCGGTCGAACCCACGGGTTCTCATCCCGGGGGCCGCCCCACATGAAGTGGCCCGCTCACGCGGGCCAGGTCGTCATGGCGTCCCCAACGGGATTCGAACCCGTGTTGCCGCCTTGAAAGGGCGGTGTCCTAGGCCGACTAGACGATGGGGACGGAAAGCGCCGAAGGCTAGAGACGGCATGGATGGTTGTCAAGCATGGAAGCGCACCATCGGATCCGCTTCACCGGCGGCGTTCCCGGGGAGCGATGCCGATCTCGCTCCGCCGCGCCCTGTGGGCCCCGCTGCATGTGCTCCAATCCAGTCACAGAATCCATGCGTTCCCTGCATGTTTTGCCGGTGGAGCCTGCCATGCGGCCCGTGGCCAAGTTACCATCGCCGGGAGGATGCCTCCGGTGAGCGTGCGCGCGCGCAGCCCACCTCGGGACGGTACCGGCGCGTCCGCCTTCTACGCGCCGGCCGGCGGTGTTGCGCGGAATCAAAGAAACACGCGTCCGACCGAGCATGCTAGAGACGGCTGCGCCGGCATAGCGCGCTTCCATGGCACCGCAGCGACAGGGAGGGTGTGAGCGTTGAACCATCGTATTGGAATCGTGAGCACGCGGTTGGCCGGCACGGATGGGGTCTCGCTGGAGACGCGCAAATGGGCCAAGGTCTTCTGCGATCAGGGCCACGAGTGCTTCTTCTTCGCCGGAGAGCTGGACTGGCCCCCAGAGAAGTCACATCCGGTACCCGAAGCCCATTTCAATCATCCCGACATCCAGGAGATCAACAAGGCCCTGTTCCTGGACGCGATCCGGACCACCGAGACCACTGCGGCCATCCATCGGATCAAGGACCACCTCAAGGTCGAGCTGCGACGCTTCGTCGAGCGATTCGACGTGGGCCTCCTGGTGACGGAAAATGCGCTCAGCCTGCCCATGAACGTGCCGCTCGGCCTGGCACTCACCGAGTTCATCGCCGAGAACCGCATTCCCACCATCGGCCACCACCACGATTTCTGGTGGGAACGCCGACGCTACCTGCGCTCGGCGGCCGAGGACCTGTTGCAGAGCGCCTTCCCTCCCATGCTGCCCTGCATCACCCATGTGACCATCAGCTCCTATGCGGCGCGGCGGCTGGCCCTGCGCACGGGGGCAGTGCCCGTCGTCATTCCCAATGTGATGCCCTTCGAGGTCCCGCCGCCTCAGGAGCCCGCGGACTACGCAAGGGACCTGCCCCGTGACATCGGCATCAACCCCGGAGAGAAATTCATCCTCCAGCCCACCCGCATCGTACCCCGCAAGCGCATCGAGCGCGCCATCGAGCTGGTTCGTCGGCTGGACGTGGACGCGGCTCTGGTGATCTCCCACTCGGCGGGGGACGAGGGGGTGGAATACCAGGCCTATCTCCGGGAGTATGCGGAACTCCTCGGGGTGAAGGTCCTGTTCATCGCCGACTGGATCGGAGCGGTGCGCGGCTGCTTCGAGAACCGGCACAAGGTCTACGACCTCCAGGACGTCTATCTCCATGCCGACTTGGTGACCTACCCCTCCCTGATCGAGGGGTTCGGCAACGCCTTCCTCGAAGCGGTGTATTATCGACGTCCGCTGGTCATGAGCTTCTACGAGATCTATTTCACCGACATTCGCCCGCAGGGGTTTCGCATCATCGGCTTTGACAACTTCATCGACCGCAAGACCGTGGAGGACGCCCACCGCGCCCTGTTCGACCGCGCCTTCACCGAGGAAATGGTGGAACACAACTATGAGCTCGGCCGGCGCTATTATTCTTTCGCCGTGCTGGGAGAAAAGCTCCATCACCTCATGTCGCGCTTCCGCGACGGACGATGACGCGCCTTTCCCTGGTCCGCCGCGCTGCGCTTAGGCTGGGGATCTTCGGCCTGGTGGGCATGGCCGCAGGCCTGACCCTGGCGGGCGGCACGTGGACGCCCTTGCCCGACGCTCCCCCGGTGCCCAAGGCGATCGCCCAGCGTC
>JALVEU010000245.1 GCA_027030565.1 Gammaproteobacteria bacterium
CTCCCCGCCGTTGGCCGCACCCACCAAGCCGGGGTCACGGTCCGAGACGCGCCCGGAGATCCCATAGCTCACCGTGGTGTCCAGCGACCCGCTCACTCCGGCGCTGCCGAACTCCAACGCCACCGCGGGCAACGGTACCACTGCGGAAATCCCCAGCGCCAGGGCCAGTCCCCGCCCCCTTTGGTGCAAACCCCTTGCCGCCATCTCAGCGCCTCCCTCGGTGGTTCGTGGCCATGCGGCCACCCGATTGTTGTTCTGCGACCCAAAAACTCCCGATGCTTGCGGTTTTTACACCCCGGCTTGATGCAAATCAACAGGATGCCGCCGGAAGGCTCAGCGGCGGCGGCCGATCAGCGAGCCGAGCAGTCCGCGCATGAGCTCGCGGCCGAGCTGCGTGCCGATGGAACGGGCCGCGCTCTTGAGCATGGCCTCCACGGCCGAGTCCCGGCGCCGGGCCGGCCGGCGGGCGGCCTTGGGCGGGGATTCCTGCACCTCGGCGGCCTGGGCGGCCCGCTCGGCGAGGATCTCGTAGGCCGAACGTCGGTCCACGGTCTTTTCATAGATTCCATGGAGCGGCGAGCGGCGCAGCACCGCCGCCCGCTCCTCGGCCGAGACCGGACCGATTCGACTGCGCGGCGGTGCGACCAGGGTGCGCTCCACGGGGGTGGGCCGGCCCTTGGCGTCCACCACCGAGACCAGGGCTTCACCCACGCCGAGCTCCGTGATGACCCGTTCGGTGTCCAACCCCGGATTGGGCCGGAAGCTCTGAGCGGCCGCGCGCACGGCCTTGCGTTCCTTGGGCGTATAGGCGCGCAGGGCGTGCTGGACCCGGTTGCCCAACTGGGCGAGCACGCTCTCCGGTATATCCAGGGGATTCTGGGTGACGAAGTACACCCCCACCCCTTTGGAGCGGATGAGCCGCACCACCTGCTCGATCTTGTCCAGCAGGGCCTCCGGCACGTCGTCGAACAACAGATGCGCCTCGTCGAAGAACAGGACCAGGCGCGGTTTCGGCGGGTCACCCACCTCCGGGAGCACCTCGAACAACTCCGAGAGTAGCCAGAGCAGGAAGGCCCCGTAGGCCTGAGGCTGCTGCATCAACCGGTCCGCGGCCAGCAGATGGACCCAGCCACGCCCCTGCGGTCCGCCACGCAGGAGATCGTCCACCTGGAAGGCCGGTTCACCGAACAGGCGATCGCCGCCCTGCCCCTCCAGCGTCAGCAGACGGCGCTGGATGGCCCCCACACTGGCGTGCGAGACGTTTCCGTACCGGGTGCGCAGCTCCCGGGCATGGTCGGCCACGAACTGCAACATGGCGCGCAGGTCCTTGAGGTCCAGCACCAGCCAGCCGTTTTCGTCGGCGACCCGGAAGACCACGTTCAGCACCCCTTCCTGGGTCTCGTTCAGGTCCAGCAGCCGTGCCAGCATGAGCGGCCCCATCTCGGAGACCGTGGTACGCACCGGGTGGCCCTGCTCCCCGAACACGTCCCAGAAGATGGTGGGGCTGCCCTCGAACGCGAAGTCGGTGAGCCCAAGGCGCTCCACCCGCTCGGCGATGCGCGGGTGGGGCCGCCCCGGCATGCAAAGGCCGGAGAGATCGCCCTTGACGTCGGTGGCGAACACGGGCACACCAAGGCGGCTGAAACCCTCGGCCAGGGTCTGCAGGGTGACCGTCTTGCCGGTCCCCGTGGCGCCGGCGATGAGTCCGTGGCGGTTGGCCAAGTTGGGCAGCAGCGCGATCCGCCGGTCCCCGGCCCCGCCGATCAACAGGTCTTCGGCCATGCTCTTCTCGCTCCTGGGGGGCTGCGCACACGCTACCAGTCGCCCCCCGCACGGATCAACCGCCGGTTTGCCGCACTGCACCGGCCTCGGTAGACTCGCCGCCACCCGAATCACCCGAGGATCGCGCCCCCATGCCCGAGACGACGCTGCAGGACACCGCCGATAAGCTGCTCCACACCGACTGGATCGGACTCTATGTGGTGCCCTGGGGCACGCGGGTCCTCGTGGCCCTGGCCATCCTGCTCATCGGCCGGTGGCTGGCACGACGCATCACGCGCATGACCGAACGCGCCATGGAGCGCGTACAGGTGGATCCCATGCTGGTGCGCTTCGTCGGCAACCTGGTCTATTTCGCCCTGTTGGTGGTGGTCGTGCTCGCCGCGCTGGAGCAGCTGGGCGTCAACACCACCTCGGCACTGGCGGTGTTCGGTGCCGCGGGCCTGGCCGTGGGCCTGGCGCTGCAGAAGTCCCTGTCCAACTTCGCCGCCGGCTCCATGCTCATCTTCTTCCGTCCGTTCAAGGCGGGCGACTTCGTCGAGGTGGCCGGTATCAGCGGTGTGGTGGAGGAGGTGCGCGTGTTCAATACCGTGCTGCGCACGTTCGACAACCGTGAGATCATCGTCCCCAACGGCCAGATCTACGAAGACAAGATCGTCAACTACTCCGCTCGCGACACCCGGCGCGTGGACCTGGTGTTCGGCATCGGCTACGAGGACGACCTCCACAAGGCCAAGGCCCTGATCCGCGAGATCCTTGCTGCCGACGAGCGCATCCTGTCGGATCCGGAGCCCTTCGTCGCCCTGGTGGAGCTCGGCGAGAGCAGCATGGACATCGCCGTGCGTCCTTGGGTCCGGGCCAGCGACTACGGCGCCGTGCGCTCCGACCTGCTGGAGCGGGTCAAGACCGCTTTCGACGCCCACGGAATCCATATCCCCTACCCCACACGCGAAGTCCATCTGCACCCGGCACCGGCCGAAGCGGACTGAAGACGCTCCCGTGCCGATTCGGTCGGGAGGCCGGGCGTCTCCATCGGCCGACGGCCCCGTGCCGGGAGCACATCGGTCATCCTGAGGGGCCCCTCGCCAGGAGCCGGGTCTGAAGATCCGCGGAATCGCTCATGCAACTGCCCTTACGCGTGCAACCCTTTCCCGAATCGGGTCTGGAGATGCGGTACCGCCAGTGGTTCCGGGAGCGCCACCGCTGTGCCAATCAGGCCGCCGCGCTGGCGGCGTTGCTCGTCTATGCGGCCTTCGCCGTGGTGGACCTGGGCGCCGGCGGCGAGCGCTGGCAGACCCTGTGGATCATCCGGCTGGGGCTGACCGTGCCCCTGCTGGCGGCATTGACGGCGGGCTTCGCCGTGCCCCGCCTGGCGTTGCGTCACCCGGAGGGCCTGGGCTTCGGCTTCGTCCTCGTCGCCGGGCTGGGCGCGTTGATCCTGTACACCCAGGTCCCCTCACCTGCGCGCGACCTGTATTTCACCGGCGTGGTCCTGGTGATGTCGTTCGGGCCGGCCGGCTTGCGGGCGGATCCGCGCTGGACCGCCGGGGCCGCGCTCCTGGTACTGGCCGCCTACCCGGTGGCGCTGTGGCTGGCCCCCGTGCCCTGGCCCCACGCCCTGGCCTCGGTCCTGTATGCACTGGGGGCCCTGGCCCTGGGCGTCTCCGTCGGCCAGTGGCTGGAGCGCAACGAACGCCAAGGCTTCCTGCTGGAGCAGCGGCTACAGCGGTTGGCCAAGACGGATCCCCTGACCGGCCTGCCCAACCGGCGCGCCTTCCTCGCCCACCTGGAGTCGGAATGGCGCCGCGCCTTGCGTGCGGGGACACCGCTGGCCCTCCTGGTCTTCGACGTCGACCGGCTGCAGGCCATCAACGAGGCCCTGGGCGACACGGCCGGCGACCGGGCCCTCAAACGGCTGGCTGCGGTGCTCAAGGGCCATGCCCGGCGCCCCGGGGACCTCGCCGCACGGATCGGCGGCGACGAGTTCGCACTCCTGCTCAGCGGGTCCAGCGAGGCACGCGCACGGGAGCTGGCCGCCGAGGTCGCCGCGGGCTTCGGCAGCCTGCCCCAGCCGGGGACGAGGCGGGCCGTGTCACTCACCGCCAGCGCCGGCGCGGCCACCACCGTGCCCACGCCCGACCAACGCCCCCAGCTGCTCATGACCCACGCCCATGCCGCCCTCGCGCAGGCACGGGCCATGGGCCGCGGGCGGGCCGCACACAAGACGCTCGGCGGAGACGCGGATGCGGCGTGAGGGGCCCTCAGCCCACCGCCTCGAACACCCCGGCAGCACCCATACCGGTCCCCACGCACATGGTCACCATGCCGTAGCGCCGGCCGTGGCGCTGCAGCCCGTGCACCAGCGTCGCGGTGCGGATGGCGCCGGTGGCGCCCAGGGGGTGACCCAGGGCGATGGCCCCGCCCAGCGGGTTGACGCGCTCTCGGGGTAGGCCAAGTTTTGCGATCACTGCCAGCGACTGCGCCGCGAAGGCCTCGTTGAGCTCGATCCAGTCCATCTGCTCCAGCTTCAGGCCGGTGCGCTCCAGCACGCGGGGAATCGCCTCGATCGGCCCGATGCCCATGACCTCCGGCGCCACGCCGACCACCGTATAGCCCAGGAAGCGAGCCCGCGGCTGCAGGCCGAAGCGCCTCAACCCGCGCTCGCTGGCCACCAGCACCGCTGCCGCCCCGTCGCTGCGCTGCGAACTGTTCCCCGCCGTGACCGTGCCCTTGGCGGCGAACACCGGCCTGAGCCGCGCCAAGGCCTCCAGAGAGGTGTCCGCTCGCGGCCCTTCGTCGTGGGATATTGCGCGGCGCCGTTCCACGCAGACGGCCTGTGCCGGATCCGGCACCCTGTGCACGACCTCGACCGGCAGGATCTCGGCGTCGAACTCGCCCCGCTCCCGGGCAGCCAGCGCCCGGCGGTGGCTCTCCAGAGCGAAGGCGTCCTGGGCCTCGCGGTCCACCGCAAAGCGCTCGGCGACGATCTCGGCGGTGATGCCCATCCCGTAGGCGATGCCCACCTGGTCGTCCTCGAAGATGCGCAGATTGTAGGCGGGCCTGTTGCCCCCCATGGGTACCAGGCTCATGCTCTCCACACCGGCGGCGATGGCGATGTCGGCCTGGCCGCTGCGCACGCGGTCGGAGGCGATGGCCACCGCCTCCAACCCGGAGGCACAGAAACGGTTCACCGTGACGCCCGGCACGGTCTCGGGCAGCCCGGCCAGCAGGAGCGCGATCCGCGCCACGTTGAGCCCCTGCTCGGCCTCCGGCATGGCGCATCCGCAGATCACATCCCCCACGGCACCCGGATCCAGCGCCGCGTTGCGCGCCAGCAGTCCGCGCAGTACGTGCACCAACAGGTCGTCGGGCCGAGTGGCGCTGAACACGCCGCGCGGTGCCTTGCCCACCGGTGTGCGGACTGCATCCACGATATAGGCCGCTTCCATCCTTCACCTCCTCGCTGATCCGCCGAGGCCGGGCCTGCCGCCGCCTGGCCATCCCCGGCGCGTCTGGTTCAGTTGCGCAACGGCTTGCCCGTGGTGAGCGTATGCTGGATGCGGGCCTGGGTCTTGTCGGTCTGCGCCAGGGCGAGGAAATGCCTGCGCTCCAGGGCCAGGATCCAGTCCTCGTCCACACGCGTGCCCGGGTCCACCTCGCCTCCGCACAACACCGTGGCCAGGCGCACGCCGATCTCGTGGTCGTGTTCGGAGATGAAACCGCCGCGCAGCAGGTTGGCCAGGTGCGCCCGCAGATTGGCGATGCCGGTGGCGCCGGCCACACGGATGTCCTCGCGGCGCTCGGGCGGACGATAGCCTGCCTCGTACAGCGCCAGGGCATGCGCCTTGGCCACGTACAGGAGCTCCCGGGCGTGAGGCACCACCGGCTCGTGGGCGCGTAGAAACCCCCAGCGGCGCGCCTCCAGGGCGCTGCCCGAGGTCCGCGCCATGCCCAGCAGCTCGAACCAGTGGCGGACCCGTGGGAACACGTCCCCGCCGTGGCTCTCGGCCTCGCAGCGCAGCGCCACCTCCTTGCAGCCGCCACCGGCCGGGATCAGTCCCACACCGGCCTCCACCAGCCCGACGTAGCTCTCCAGGGCCGCGACCCGTGCGTCGCAGTGGAGCAGGAACTCACAGCCACCCCCCAGCGCCATGCCCTGCACCGCGGCCACCACGGGCAGCGGGCTGTGTTTGAGTCGCAGGCTCGCCCGTTGGAACCGTTCCACCATGGGCGCCACGGCCTCGATGCCGTCCTCTTCCAGGGCCGCCAGGAACTCCATCAGGTTGGCACCCACGCTGAACGGGGGCTCCTCCTGCCATAGGATCAGCGCCCGACAGTCACGCTCGGCCAGCTCCAGGGCCTCGAACACGCCCTGGATCACCTCGGAGCCGATGCTGTGCATGTAACTCGTGAACTCCAGCACCGCCACCCGGTCCCCCAGGTCCCAGAGATGGATCCCGGGCTGCTGGAGCAGGGTGGGCTTGGGTACCGGGGGCTCGCCCAGGAGTCGTTCCGGGACCAGCTGGCGCCGGTAGACCGGGTGATCCGGTCGCGGCAGGTCGCGCCCCAGGCGCGCCGACCAGGAGCCCTGCGGTCCGTGGACCCCCCGCCGCCGCGGATCCCGCGCCCAGTCGGGCAGTGCCACCGCGGCCAGGGCCTCGCCGCGCTCGACGCGGCCGGTGATGTATCCGGCCACCTGCGGCCAGCCGGCCGCCTGCCAGGACTCGAACGGCCCCGCCCGCCAGCCGTAGCCCCAACGCATGGCCAGGTCCACCTCGCGCGCGCTGTCGGCGATCTCCCCCAGGTGCCAGGCACAGAAGTGATACAGGTCGGCCAGCGTGGCCGCGAGAAAACGGGCCTGGGGATGTTCGCTGTGGATCAGGGCCTGGAACTTGGCGGCCGGATCCTGGATCCGCAGGATCTCGGCCACCTGCGGGTCCGGCCGGGCCTCCGCCGGCCGGTACTCCAGGGTCGCCATGTCCACCACCTCGATGACCCTTTCACGCTTGCGATACACGCCCGCGCCGGTCTTCTGGCCCAGCGCGCCGCGGTGCACCAGGGCCTCCACCCAGGCCGGCAGGCGATAGGTGCCGTGCCACGGATCGTCCGCCGCACAGCGGGCGAAGGTTTCCACCACGTGCGCGAACACGTCCAGCCCGACCAGGTCCAGGGTCCGGAAGGTGGCCGACTTGGGCCGGCCCACCCCGGGGCCGGTGAGCTGGTCCACCAGGTCCGGCGCCAGCCCGAAGCGTTCAGCGTTGTGCATCACCGACAGGACGGCGAACACCCCCACGCGATTCCCCACGAAGCCCACGGTGTCCCGCGCGCGGATCACCCCCTTGCCCAGCACCGTGGTGGCGAAGCCCTCCAGGAAGTCCAGCACGGCCGGGTCCACCCGCTCCTGGGGCACCAGCTCCAGCAGGTGCATGTAGCGCGGCGGGTTGAAGAAGTGCAGACCGCAGAAGCGCGCGGCGCGCGCCGTGTCCATCCCCTCGGCGAGCCGGTGCAGCGGGATCCCCGAGGTGTTGGTGGCCAGGATGGCCGTCTCGGCGAGCACTGGGGCGATCCGTGCGTACAGGTCGCGTTTGACCGACTCACGCTCGACCACCGCTTCGATCACCAGGGGCGCCTCACGCAGCCGGTCCAGGTCGTCCTCGTAGTTGGCCGGACGGATACGCCTCGCGCACGAGGGCTCGGCCAGGGCTGGAGGCTTGGTCTCGCCCAGCGCCTCGATGGCACGACGCGCCGGGGCGCTGCGCTCGGCCCCCTCGCCCGGGAGTTCGAAGAGGTCCACGGTGATGCCCACGGCGGCCAGCAGCGCCGCGATCTGGGCACCCATGACACCGGCGCCCAGCACCGCCGCGTGCCCGATGGCGCGTCGGGGGTCGAGGGCGAGGATGGGCTCTGCACTCATGCCGCCTCCTTCTCGTGGGTGTCGGTGTGGCCACCGGAGACCGGAAACTCGTCCACCCGGATGGCCTCGGCCACTGCACGGTGTGCGTCCCGCAGGGCCTCGGCCTCGGCCGGGGTCACCGCGCCGGCGTCCAGTGCCGCGTCGATCCAGGCCACGTCACCGGCGTGGGCCGGCCGGAACCCCGCCCGCTGCAGTCGCTGCTCCAGCTCGGCCACCGCCTGCACGTGCGTGTAGGCCCATTCCAGGCGGCCGTGCACGTCCTCGGGATCCTCGGCGATCCAGATCCCCTCCGTGAGGCGCGCCCGCAGCCGCGCGGAACGGACCACCGCCGAGGCCACGCGGCGCTCGAGGGCGTCGTCGGGGTGCCGCGCCCGCCTGCCCAGCGGAAACACCACCATGCGCAGGGCCCCGCGCAGCCATGGCGAGCCGAAGTTACGGATCACCCCGTCCAGTGCCCGCTCCACGTCGGCGTAGCAGCGCAGTACGGCCCATGCCCACACGGGCGCCTCCTCCCGGCTCCATGCACCGGTGCGACGTCGATGCACCAGCGCACCCAGGGCATAGAGTGCGGCCAGGGCGTCGGCGAATCGCCCCGAGAGCATCTCCCGACGCTTGAGCGCACCACCCAGGCCGGCCAGCACCACGTCGGCGAGCCAGGCGAACGCGGCGCTGTAACGAGCCAGGCGCCGCACCGCGCGGTCGATCTCCGCCTCCCCCGTGCTCCACTCCAGCCACCAGGCCCGGCCGGTGAGTGCGCCCAGCAGGGCGCGGGACAGGTTGCGCACCACGTGACCCAGATGGGCGTCCAGTGTGGTGTCGAAGGCGGCGAGCGCTCCGGTCTGGGCTGCCTCGATCTCCCGGCGCAGGTACGGGTGGCAGCGCAGCGCCCCCTGCCCAAAGACGATCATGGAACGGGTGAGGATATTGGCCCCTTCCACCGTGATGGCGATGGGCACGGCCGCGTAGGGTGCGGCCATGTAGTTGCGCGGTCCGATGCAGATGGCCCGGCCCCCGTGCACGTCCATGGCCGCGTTGACCACCCTGCGCATCGATTCGGTGGTGTACAGCTTGGCCATGGCGGTGGCCACGGCCGGCCGCTCGCCCCGGTCCAACTCCCCCACCACCAGCTCGCGCACGGCATCGGCCCGATAACTCAGTCCGGCCATCCGGGCGACAGCCTCCTGCACCCCCTCGAAATCGCCGATGGGACGGTGGAACTGTCGCCGTACACGGACGTAGGCGCTGGTCATGCGCAGGCAGAGCTTCATGGTCCCGCAGGACAGGGCCGGCAGGGAGATCCCGCGCCCCGCCGCCAGCGATTCCATGAGCATGCGCCAGCCCTGCCCTACGCCCTCGCGCCCACCGATGATCCAGTCCATGGGCACGAACACGTCCCGGCCCCGCGTGGGCCCGTTCATGAACGCGCTCTGCAAAGGGCGGTGCCGGTGACCGATCTCCACACCGGGGGTGTCGGTGGGGATGAGCGCACAGGTGATCCCGGGCTCCGGCCCCTGACCCAGCAGGCCCTCCGGGTCGCGGGCGCGAAACGCCAACCCGAGCACCGTGGCGACCGGCGCGAGCGTGATGTAGCGCTTGTCCCAGGAGACCCGGAACCC
>JALVEU010000246.1 GCA_027030565.1 Gammaproteobacteria bacterium
CGTAGCATCGAGCGCCGGCGTCCCTTCGAGGGCATCGTCAACATCATGAAGCGGCGCTACCGCGAGACCGAGTCCCAGGCCGTGCGCGACGAGCTGGCCCGCTATCTCTCCACCGAGCCCTGCCCCTCCTGTGCGGGCACCCGGCTCAATACCGTGGCCCGCAACGTCTTCGTCGCCGGGCGCACCCTGCCCGAGCTCGGGCGCCTGCCCGTGGGCGAGGCCGAGCGCTTCTTCCGCGCGCTCGAGCTGCCCGGCCACCGAGGCCGAGTGGCCGCGCGTCTGGTCCACGAGATCGCCCAGCGCCTGGGCTTCCTGGTGCGCGTGGGGCTCGAGTACCTGACGCTGGAGCGCAGCGCCGAGACCCTCTCCGGTGGCGAGGCCCAGCGCATCCGGCTGGCCAGCCAGATCGGCACGGGCCTGGTGGGCGTCACCTACATCCTGGACGAGCCCTCCATCGGCCTGCACCCGCGCGACAACCGCCGCCTCCTGGACACCCTGCTGCACCTGCGTGACCTGGGCAACACGGTGATCGTGGTCGAGCACGACGAGGAGGCCATCCGCGCCGCCGACCACGTGGTGGACATGGGCCCCGGCGCCGGCGTCCATGGCGGTCGGGTGGTGGCCCAGGGCACCCCGGACGAGATCGCCGCCCACCCCGGCGCCCTCACCGGTCAGTACCTCTCCGGCCGGCGCCGCATCCCGGTGCCAGAGACGCGCCGCCGGCCCGACCCCGAGCGGCGCCTGATCCTGCGCGGGGCCCGCGCCCACAACCTCAAGGGCGTGGATCTGGAGATCCCGCTCGGCCTGTTCGTGTGCGTCACGGGGGTGTCGGGCTCGGGCAAGTCCTCGCTCATCACCGACACCCTCTATCCCCTGCTCGCCCGCGAGCTCAACCGCGCGAGCCTGCGCCCCGGGCCGTTCGACGGCGTCGAGGGGCTGGAGCACCTGGACAAGGTCATCGACATCGACCAGAGCCCCATCGGCCGCACGCCCCGCTCCAACCCGGCCACCTACACGGGCCTGTTCACCCCCATCCGCGAACTGTTCGCCGGCACCCCCGAGGCCCGCTCACGGGGCTACGGCCCGGGGCGGTTCAGCTTCAACGTGCGCGGCGGGCGCTGCGAGGCCTGCCAGGGCGACGGGCTCATCCGCGTGGAGATGCACTTCCTGCCCGACCTCTACGTCACCTGCGAGGTCTGCGGCGGCCGGCGCTACAACCGCGAGACCCTGGACATCCGCTACAAGGGCAGGAACATCCACGAGGTGCTGCAGATGACCGTGGAAGAGGCCCTCGACTTCTTCCACGCCGTGCCCGCCGTGCGCCGCAAGCTCGGGACCCTCATGGACGTGGGCCTGGGCTACATCGCCCTCGGCCAGAGCGCCACGACCCTGTCCGGCGGCGAGGCCCAGCGCCTCAAGCTCGCCCGCGAGCTCGCCCGCCGCGATACCGGCCGCACCCTGTACATCCTCGACGAGCCCACCACCGGCCTGCACTTCCACGACGTCGAGCAACTCCTGCGCGTCCTCCACCGCCTGCGCGACCGCGGCAACACCATCGTCGTCATCGAACACCACCTCGACGTCATCAAGACCGCCGACTGGATCATCGACCTCGGGCCGGAGGGCGGCGACCGGGGCGGCGAGATTGTCGTGCAGGGGCCGCCGGAGGCGGTGGCAGGATGCTCAGCCTCGCATACCGGCCAGGCGCTTGCCGCCTGTATCGGGCAGTGACCGGCCCGCCAGGCTCACTTCCATGAGCCCGCTGGTCACAAGTCCGGATCATGGAATGATATGTCCTGATTGGTTCCCTCTCCCCCTCGGGGGCTAGGGTGAGGGGGGCAGGCACATGGACCGCTCGCCCCCGCACGCGGCGAAGGGGACCTCGGGTATCAGTGATAAAACCCACCCATGGTCACCTCCGCGCTCGATCTCTACGACAAGCTCCTCAACGCCACCGACGACAAGACCCGAGCGCGCATCCTCGCCGAGGCCTTCGAGGCGTTGGAAGAGCGCTTCCCGAATCTCGCCGAGACGGCCACCCGGCGCGACCTGTCCGAGACCGAACTCCGCCTCCTCAAGGAGATCGAGCAGGTACGCAGCGAGCTGAAGGAGGCTGAGCTCAAGCTCACCAAAGAAATCGAACAGGTACAGGCCGAGCTCAAGGTCGATATCGAGCGCGTACGCGTCGAGCTGGCCGAGCGTCACGCAAGCTGGCTGCGCTGGAGCTTCCTGTTCTGAGTCAGCCAGTTCGCCGGCATCCTGCTCATCCTGTGGCGTAGGTGGTGTCCAGAATTTTTCGCACTTTTGTTCGGCGGTGTCTCCGGTCGTGGTTTATGCCACGCAGGTCTCGGCTGCATCGAGATCCCGCAGCAAATTCATTCTCAGGTAACGTTTCGTTCCCCACTGCGTACCGGCAATGTGCCGCAGTCGGGCCGCGGCCAG
>JALVEU010000247.1 GCA_027030565.1 Gammaproteobacteria bacterium
ATAGGCAGCACGGGCCTCCTGTTCTGGCGTCTCGAACCAGCCAGCGCCCACGGAATGAGCGCCGGCCACGGCGAGGAACAGCCCTAGAGCCGGAAGCAGACGCCTCATGTCACCGACCTCCTGAACAGACGAACGCGGGCCAACCAGGGCACCATCAGGAGCATCGCCACCCCCAACGGGATCCAGAAACGCTCCTGCCATACCCGGGCCCACTGCTCACCTTCCTCCTGACCACCGGCCTGTGCGACCAGCTCCGCAAGGAACGCATCGGTGTCGGCGCTGCCCGCCTCCGCTTCCAAGTAACGGCCACCACCCGCTTGTGCGATCTCTTTGAGCTGGAGCTCGTCGAGGCGCGAGCGCACGAGCTCGCCACGGCCGTCCGTCACCGGTGCTCCCTGCGCGTCCACCACGAGACCGCCGCCCCGGGTACCGACCCCCAGTGTGTAGACGTGGATGCCCTGTCGGGCCAGCTCCGCGGCGGCTTCGGCCAGCCCCTGTTCCTGGAAGTCTCCGTCCGAGATCACCAACACGGCTCGCACCCGCTCTTCCTGGCTCTGGCCTCGGGGCAGCATCCGCCCGGCGACGTTGAGGGCTTCCTTCAGACGGCTGCCGGATAGATCGACCATGTCAGCCTGAATGGCGGGCAGCATCCAGCGCACGGACTCCAGATCCTCGGTCACGGGCGACAGTACGTGAGGGATGGAAGCAAAGGCGATCAGTCCCACGCGCAGCCCCTCAGCGTGCTCCACGAGGTCTTCCACCTCGTGGCGGGCCTGAATGAGCCGGCTGGGTACCACGTCCCGAGTGTTCATGGAACGAGAGATGTCCAGCAGGACCACCACGTCGGCCTTGGTCCGCATGGAACGGACGTCTACGTAGTCCCAGCGCGGCCCGGCCAAGGCCACCACCAGCAGGACCCAGACAGCGCTCCACCGAGCGAACTGGCGCCACTTCGCACCCCTGCGCGGCCCCTCGCGCCCGAGCAGATAGGCCAGCAGACCTGCGTCCGCGTATTGACGCACGCGTTCGTTGTCGACCTCGCCCTCGGTCCGTCCCAGCCACCATGCCACCGGAAAGGGGACTAAGAGCAGCCAAAGCCAGACGGGCTCGGCGAAATGAAACTCACTCATGGGATCGACTACGGCTTGCCGGTTTTACGGAATGGGGAACGGGGAGACTGCACTACGTGCCGAGGAATGAAGTCCATGGTGTCGACACACAGCCACACGGCAGGCCCGCATACGAGATTCACGGCGCCGGCTGCGTCGCCCCGAACGCCGATGCTTCCCGGCCGGCCCGGTACCGCCGCGCCAGCCCCGGGAAGAAACCCAGGACCAGGAACATGGCCGTGGCGCCCAGCAGCGGCCACCGGTAGAGCGGATGCGGGATCCAGATCTTGCCGGTGCGCACTTCGGTGCGCTCCAGTTCGTCGATACGCGCGTAGATGGACTCCAGAGCCGCGGTGTCGGTCGCCGGGAAATAGGCGCCGCCAGTGAGCAGAGCGATGCCACGCAGGGTCTGCTCGTCCACCTCCATCTTCTCCATCTTGCGCTGCCCGTCCTCGATGATGGGCACCAGACCCTTACGACCCACGCCGATGGTATAGATGCGGATGCCTTCACGCGCTGCGAGCTGGGCGGCCAATAGGGGCGGCAGTCGCCCTGCCGTACTCTCGCCGTCGGAGACCAGCACCAGGACACGCGCTCCCGGCGGGCGCTCCTTGAGCTTGCGTACGGCCAGGCCGATGGCATCACCCATGGCGGTGGCGTCACCCACCATACCCGCCTCCACGCCCTCAAGCAGGAAACGTACCGCCTGCAGGTCCTGGGTGAACGGAGCGAGCTGATAGGCCCGGTCACCGAATACGATCAGGCCCACCCGGTCGCCCTGGCGCCCGGCGATGAACTCCGAAGCCACCCCCTTCACCACGGCCATGCGCGTGATCTCGTGGCCGTTGCGGGAGAAGTCCAGGGCCTCCATGGAACGCGAGGTATCCAGAGCGAGCATGAGATCATGGCCGAGCGTGCGGGCCTCACTGTGGGCCTCCATCCACTGGGGGCGCATGAGGGCCAGTACGCAGAGCCCCCAGATGGCCAAGAGCCACCATCCCAGCCGGGCGCGGTTTTCCTCGTCGGGCGGTCGGGTACCGTGAAACGCCTCAGCGATCCACTGGACCTGCGGATGCAACAGGGCCGGACGGGTGACGTCTTCCGAGGCACGCCGCCGCGCCAGGAACGCCGTGCGCAGCCACGCAGCGATCAGGGGCAATGGGAACAGCAGTGCGGCCCAGGGCCATGCGAAACGAAACATCAGGCGGCCTCTGGCATCTTCTCTTTACGTTGCGAATCGGACGCCGCGCAGCGACCGGGCTCGGCCGCGACCCACACCTCCGCGGCTCGGATGAGCCGGCGCAGGTGGTCAGCCCCCACGTTAG
>JALVEU010000248.1 GCA_027030565.1 Gammaproteobacteria bacterium
AACGTCGCGCACATCTTCTCCATCGGCGACGTGCGTGGCCATCCCATGCTGGCCCACAAGGCCACCCACGAGGCGAAGGTCGCTGCCGAGGTCATCGCAGGGCTCAAGTCGCACTTCGACGCCCGGGTGATTCCCTCTGTGGCCTATACAGACCCCGAGGTGGCCTGGGTGGGCGCCACCGAGGCCGAGCTCAAGGCCCAGGGCGTGACCTACGACAAGGGCGTCTTCCCCTGGGCGGCCAGCGGACGCAGTCTGAGCCTGGGGCGGGCCGAGGGGATGACCAAGCTGCTCTTCGACGAGCGCCGGCGCCTGGTGGGGGCGGGCATCGTGGGGCCCAACGCGGGCGAGCTCGTCGCCGAGGTGACGCTCGGCATCGAGATGGACGTGGACCCGGAGGACCTGGCCCTGACCATCCATCCCCATCCCACGTTGTCCGAGACCATCGCCTTCGCCGCCGAGGTCGTGGACGGGACCATCACCGACCTCTATGTTCCCAAACGGAAATGATCTCGCGGATGCCATGAAGACCTTTACTGCGGTGATTAAACGAGAAGGAGACTGGTGGATCGGGTGGATCGAAGAGGTGCCCGGTGTCAACGCCCAGGAGCGCACTGAGGAGGCGCTCAAGGACTCGCTGCGGAGCGCGTTGGAGGAAGCGATCCTAATGAATCGACAAGACGCATTGGAGGCGGCGGGGGACGACTACCGGGAGGAAAAGATCGCACTAGCCGAATGAAACGGTCGGCTTTGTTGAGGCATCTCAGGCGTCATGGGTGCGTGCTCGTGCGAGAAGGCGGCCGACACTCCTGGTGGGGTAATCCTGTGCTGAATCGGCGTTCGGCGGTGCCCCGCCATTCCGAGATCGCCGACACCCTGGCACGAAAGATCTGCAAGGATCTCGGCGTGCCCCCTGTATCCCGATGACTGGCAGGACGTGCAAATGGCAGTGAACAAAGTGGTGCTCGCCTACTCGGGTGGGCTGGACACCTCGGTGATCCTCAAGTGGCTGCAGGAGACCTACGGCTGTGAGGTGGTGACCTTCACGGCCGACATCGGTCAGGGCGAGGAGGTGGAGCCCGCCCAGGCCAAGGCCGAGGCGCTGGGGGTGAAGGAGATCTACATCGAGGACCTGCGCGAGACCTTCGTGCGGGACTACGTCTTCCCCATGTTCCGGGCCAACGCGGTCTACGAGGGGGAGTACCTGCTCGGCACCTCCATCGCCCGGCCGCTGATCGCCAAGCGCCTGGTGGAGATCGCCCACGAGACCGGCGCCGATGCCATCGCCCACGGGGCCACGGGCAAAGGGAACGACCAGGTTCGTTTCGAGCTAGGCGCCTACGCCCTGGACCCGGACATCCGCGTGATCGCGCCCTGGCGCGAATGGGACCTCAGCTCCCGCGAGAAGCTCCTCGCCTACGCCGAGGCCCACGGCATCCCCGTCGAGCAGAAGCGCGGCCGCCGTTCGCCCTACTCCATGGACGCCAATCTGCTGCACATCTCCTACGAGGGCGGCCCGCTGGAGGACCCGTGGACCGAGCCGGAGGAGGCCATGTGGCGCTGGACGGTGGCACCCGAGAAGGCACCGGACACCCCCGAGTCCGTGGAGATCGCGTTCGTGCGGGGCGATCCGGTGGCGGTGAACGGCGAGCGCTTGTCGCCGGCGGCGCTGCTCGCACGACTCAACGAGCTGGGGGGGTGCCACGGTGTGGGCCGGTCGGACATCGTGGAGAACCGCTACGTGGGCATGAAGTCACGCGGCTGCTATGAGACACCGGGGGGCACGATCCTGCTCAAGGCCCATCGTGCCATGGAGTCCCTGACCCTGGACCGGGAGGCCGCGCATCTCAAGGACGAACTGATGCCCCGTTACGCCGCACTCATCTATAACGGCTACTGGTTCAGTCCGGAGCGTGAGATGCTCCAGCAGGCCATCGATGCGACCCAGGCCCACGTCAATGGCACGGTGCGGCTCAAGCTCTACAAGGGGAGTGTGCAGGTGACCGGCCGGCGCTCGGAGACCGACAGCCTGTTCGACGAGGCCATCGCCACCTTCGAGGACGACCGCGGGGCCTACGATCAAAAGGACGCCGAGGGCTTCATCCGGCTCAACGCGCTGCGGTTGCGGCTGGGTGCGCGGCGCGGTTGAGGTGCGGCGCATCCTCTGCTTCGGGGACTCCAACACCTGGGGCACACGGCCCGAAGGGGGGCGGTTCCCCAAGTCGCTGCGCTGGCCCGGCGTTCTGCAACAGGCGTTGGGTGGGCGCGTGAGCGTGTTGGCGGACGGCGTGCCCGGGCGCACTACGGCCCTGAGCGACCCGGACCAGCCCGGACGCAACGGCCTCGAGGCGCTGCCGGGGGCGCTCGACGCTACAGCACCCGTCGATCTGCTCGTGCTCATGCTCGGCACCAACGATCTGAAGCGCGTGTTCCAGCGCAGTCCGGAGCAGGTGGCCTCGGGCATGGAGGGCTTGGTGCGGGTGGCGCTGCGCTCGGCGGCGGGACCGGGCGGAGCGGCGCCGGAGGTGCTCGTCGTCGCGCCGCCGCCCTTCGACGAGGCGGTCACCGGCGCGCTGTTCCGGGGCCGGGGCTGGGCGGCCGAGCGACTGGCAGAGGAATACCGCACGCTGGCACGGCGCCTGCGTGTGCATTTCTTCGACGCCGCCACCGCCGCGCTGCCGAGCCGGGTGGACGGCGTCCATCTGGATGCGGAAGGCCATGCCCGTCTCGGTTATGCGCTGGCGCAGTGGGTGGAGCAGAACGGATGGACTGGAAACGAGCCCCGGAGCGTGTGAACGCCACCGTGACCCCCGCCGGCAGCCTCGACGTGCTGTCCAAGCGGGAGGTAGAGCGGTTCTGTGACACGGCTGGCGACGAAATCTATGGCCTCTTTCGCCAATGTGCGCTCGCCGTGCTCAACTCGGGGTCTGCGGTGGACGATGCGAGGCGGGTGTTGGAGCTGTACCACGACTTCGACATCCGTGTGATCCCCGAGGAACGGGGCATCAAGCTGGAACTCACCCAGGCGCCGCCGGAGGCCTTTGTCGACGGACGCATGATCCAGGGCATCCGGGAGCACTTGTTCGCCGTGCTGCGTGACACGGTCTATCTCTTCCACGAGGTCCAGCACAATCCATTGCTGGACTTGCGCAGCTCGCAGGGCATCACCGATGCCGTCTTTCACATCCTGCGCAATGCGCGTGTGCTGCGGCCCGACCGGCATCCGGACATGGTGGTGTGCTGGGGCGGACACGCCATCCCGCGCGAGGAGTACGAATACACCAAGGAGGTGGGTTACGAGCTGGGACTGCGCGGCCTGCACGTGTGCACGGGCTGCGGACCCGGTGCCATGAAGGGGCCCATGAAGGGGGCGACCATCGGGCACGCCAAGCAGCGCATCCCCTTCGGTCGCTATCTCGGTATCACCGAGCCGGGGATCATCGCCGCCGAGGCGCCCAACCCCATCGTCAGCCAGCTGGTGATCATGCCGGACATCGAAAAGCGTCTGGAGGCCTTCGTGCGCACGGGGCATGCCATCGTGGTGTTTCCCGGGGGGGTGGGGACCATGGAGGAGATCCTCTACCTCCTGGGCATCCTGCTGCATCCTCACAATGCCGACCTGCCGATGCCCGTCTTGTTCACCGGTCCGCCCTCCAGTGAGGAATACTTCGCCCGCATCCACCACTTCCTGGGGGCGACGCTGGGCTACGAGGCCCAGCAGCGCTACAAGATCGTCGTCGGTGACCCGGCGGCGGTGGCGCGTGCCGTCCGGCACGGGGTGCAGGAGGTGGAGCGTTTCCGGCGGGCGCACCACGACGCCTGGTACTTCAACTGGCTGCTGCACATCGATCCGCCGTTCCAGGAACCCTTCGAGCCCACTCACGAGAACATGGCCACCCTGCGTCTGCACGCGGACATGGACCGCCACGAGCTGGCCGCCAATCTGCGCAGGGCGTTCTCCGGCATCGTCGCCGGGAACGTCAAGGCCGAAGGGGTACGCGCCATCGAAGAACGGGGACCCTTCGAGATCCACGGCGACCGCGCCATCCTCGACCCCCTGGACGACCTGCTGCGCAGTTTCGTTGCCGAACGGCGCATGAAGCTGGCTGCGGAGACATACGTTCCCTGCTATCGGCTGGTACCCTGAACGTATGCTCGTGCTGCTGCGCCAGTTCCTCGATCTCTGCATGCTGCGCCTGGGTCCGCAGGACCTACCGGCCTCCCGTTCCCTGCTGTTGGGCAGCCTGGCGGCCTACGTGGTGAGCGGGGCACTGCTCACCGCGCCCCTGTACGGGGTCATGCACGCCCTGCTTGGGGCGGCGGTGGACGCGGGGTTCATGTGGCTCTACGCCATGGCCCTGTTGAGCGCCCTGGGGCTCAAGCCGCGCACCTTGCAAACGGTGACCGCGCTGGCAGGTGCCGGCACGGTGTTCAATCTGCTGGCCCTGCCCCTGATCCAGGCCTTGGCCCGGGTGCCCGAGGAGGAAATCGGTACCTCCGGGGGCTTCTCCTCCCTGCTGTACGTGATCCTCCTCCTCTGGTTGCTGGTGGTCTACGGCCATGTGTTTCGTCATGCCCTGGACCGGAGCCGTGCAGTGGGGTTGGCCGCCGCCTTCGGATACCTGCTGTTCTCGACGATGGTGGTGCAGATGGCGCTGCCGCCGGCACAGGTGGGGGGGTCGTGAAGCTGCATATCCTGGGCGTCTGCGGCACGTTCATGGGCGGTGTCGCACAGCTGGCCAAGGCGCAGGGCCACGAGGTGAGTGGTTCCGACGAGCACGTCTATCCGCCCATGAGCACGCAGCTGCAACGGGCCGGCATTCGCATACACCAGGGCTACCGTCCCGAACACCTCCAGCCGTCGCCGGACTGCGTGGTAGTGGGCAACGTGATGCGCCGCGGTAATCCGGCGGTGGAATACGTGCTCGACGCGGGGCTCCCGTACACCTCGGGGCCCCAGTGGCTGGGTGAGCAGGTCCTCGCCGGGCGGCACGTGCTGGCCGTGGCGGGCACCCATGGCAAGACCACCACCAGCGCCATGCTCGCCTGGATCCTCGAGGACGTGGGCCTGGACCCCGGGTTTCTCGTCGGTGGGGTGCCGCAGGATTTGGGCGTGTCGGCGCGACTCGGTTCGGGGCCGTTCTTCGTGGTCGAGGCCGACGAGTACGATACGGCCTTTTTCGACAAGCGCTCCAAGTTCGTCCACTACCGCCCCCGCACCCTGATCCTCAACAACCTGGAGTTCGACCATGCCGACATCTTCGACTCGCTGACCGATATTCAGCGCCAGTTCCATCACCTGGTGCGCACGGTGCCGGGCTCCGGGCGCATCCTGGTCAACGGTGAGGATCGGGCCTTGCAGGAGGTACTGGAGCAGGGCTGTTGGACGCCGGTGGAGCGATTCGGGACGGTCGAAGGGGTGGACTGGCGCATGGAGCTCCTCCACCCGGACGGCTCGGCGTTCCGGGTGCACCACGCCGGGGGGATCGAGACCATCCGGTGGGGCCTGCTGGGCCGGCACAACGCCCTGAACGCCACCGCCGCGCTGGCGGCGGCGGTCCACGCCGGTGTCGAACCCGAGCGTGCCGCGGGGGCCCTGTGCCGTTTCCAAGGGGTGAAGCGACGTTTGGAGGCGTTCGCCGAGGTCGACGGGATCACCTTGTACGACGACTTCGCCCACCATCCCACCGCCATCGCCACCACACTGGCGGGGCTGCGGGCGCGTACCGCTGGGCGGATCGTGGCGGTGCTGGAGCCCCGCTCCAACACCATGCGCATGGGCGTGCACAAGGATCGGCTCGCCGAGGCGTTGGGCGACGCCGACCGGGTGTACCTGTACGCGCCCCCCGACCTGGGCTGGGACACTGCCCCGGTGGCCGCGGCCACCGGGGCCCGGGTGATGGATTCCGTCACGGCGCTGGTGGAACGTCTGGCCGAGGATCTGGCCCCGGGAGACGAGGTGGTCATCATGAGCAACGGATCGTTCGGTGGACTGCACGGGCGCCTGGCCCGGGCCCTGCAGGCGCGCGCGCCGCGTGGGGATTCGAGGGTGGAGGGCGCGTGATGCCGGGCACGGTGTGGACCGGGGCGCCGGAGAGGCTGCCGGACCATCCGCCCCGGGTCTCATGGAGGGGGCGAAGCCCCGCCAGTGCCTCATGCCACACCGTCCGTGCCTGTCGAACCGGAGTGTCACAGGGTGAGCGTATGGTCATGCGGGTGCCTGCGGCCGTGGAGCGATGGATCGATGCCGAGGGGGCCATGTCGCCCGATGGCCCCAGGGGTCGGTGGGTGGGCTGCGGAGGAAGCGGGGCTTGATGCCTTTCAAGGACACGATTGCCCTGGCCATCACCGGGGCCTCGGGAGCCGCCTATGCACTGCGCCTCCTGGAGTGCCTGGTGCAGGCGCAGTGGCGCATCTGGCTGCTGGTTTCCCAGCCCGGCCGGGTGGTGCTCTCCATGGAGACCGATCTGCGGTTGTCGGGCCGCCCGGCCGAGATGACCCGGCAGCTCACCGCGCGCTTCGATGCGCGGCCTGGCCAGATCGAGGTGTTCGGGGCGACCCAGTGGACCGCACCGTTGGCCAGCGGCTCCTCGGCACCCGGGGCCATGGTGGTCTGCCCCTGCACGACGGGCACGCTGGCGGCGGTGGCCACCGGTGTGAGCCGATCACTGCTGGAGCGGGCCGCGGACGTGATGATCAAAGAGGGCCGGCGCCTGATCCTGGTGGTGCGCGAGACGCCGCTGTCGGCCATTCATCTGGAGCACATGCTGCGTCTGGCGCAGATGGGGGTGGTGATCCTCCCCGCCAGTCCCGGGTTTTATCACGGCGTCCGGCGGGTGGAGGACCTGGTGGACTTCGTGGTCGCGCGGATCCTGGATCGGCTCGGGATCGAGCATGATCTCGTGGCACGCTGGGGTGCGGGCTCGCCATGATCCCGGTCGTTATCCCGTAGCCCCTGCCCCATGGATTGGGTGCTGCTCCCCACCGATGCGTTGTTCTTCTGCCTGCTGGCCCTGGCCGTGGTCTACGCGGTGCGTGTGGCGCGGGATCCCTTGCAGCGCGCACCGTGGCGCGCGGTGTTTCGGCAGCGCACCGCCGCCGCCTCGGCGGTGGTCCTGGCGGCGTTCGTCCTGGTGGCCCTGCTGGATTCCCTGCACTTCCGTGGTGGCGCACCCGGGGGCAGTTCCGGAGCCGCCTACTCGGGCCAGGTGGTGAGTGTTCTGGACCGTGTGCTCGATCCCCTGCGCAACGGTACCGAGCGCACCTATTCGGCGCCCTTCGCCACCCATGCATTCGTCAAGGAACCCGTGGAGCTTCCGGACGGGCGTGTGGTGCGCCTCTATCCCCGCCTGCGCCATGGTGGGCACCACCTGGCCGGTCCAGGGGCCGGGCGCGGTGCCGACATCGCGCTGCGCACCGTGGCGGGTCTGGCGCTGGGACTGGGTGCCTGGCTGCCCTTGGCGCTGGGCACTCTGTGGTGGCGTGCCCGCCGTGCAGGGCGACCGATCGGCGAGGTGATCTCTCGGGTGCTCCGGGGGCGGACCGTCATGCCCTGGCGCACCGTGTTGGTCACCTGGGCCGTGGTCTTCGCTACGGTGGGCGTGCTGGGCAGCCTGAGCCTGAACTATCACGTCCTCGGCACCGACAAGGTGGGCGAGGACGTGCTCTACCAGACCATCAAGTCCATTCGCACGGGACTGCTCATCGGCACACTGACCACCCTGGTGATGCTTCCCTTCGCCCTGGTGCTGGGGCTCGCAGCGGGCTACTTCCGGGGCTGGATCGACGATCTAGTGCAGTATCTGTACACGACGCTCAGTTCGGTGCCGGCGGTCCTGCTGATCGCGGCCGCCGCGCTGATGATGGACGTCTACATGGCCAATCACCCCGAGGCCTTCGCCAGCGTCGTGGAGCGGGCCGATGCCCGCCTGCTGTTCCTGTGTCTGATCCTGGGGGTGACCAGCTGGACCAACCTGTGTCGGCTGCTGCGCGCCGAGACGCTGAAACTGCGCGAGCTGGCCTACGTGGAGGCCGCGGTGGCCCTGGGTGTCTCCGCGCCGCGCATCCTGCGCAGGCACGTGCTGCCCAATGTGATGCACATCGTCGTGATCTCGGTGATCCTCGACTTCAGTGCCCTGGTGCTGGCCGAGGCGGTGCTCAGCTATATCCAGATCGGCGTGGACCCTACGACCTACTCCTGGGGCAACATGATCAACAGCGCCCGCTTGGAGCTGGCGCGCGAGCCGCCGGTGTGGTGGACTCTGCTGGCCGCCATGCTGTTCATGTTTGCCCTCGTGCTGTGCGCCAATCTGTTCTCGGACGCCGTGCAGACGGCCTTCGATCCGCGTCGCTCGGGTGCGTTGCGATGACCCGCGCCCTGCTGGCGGTGGAGGAGCTCTCGGCGCGGATCGGCGCCCGCTCGGTGCTGCGCGAGGTGGCCTTCACCGTGCCTCGGGCGCGCACCGTGGCGCTGGTGGGTGAGTCGGGCAGCGGCAAGTCTTTGACTGCGCTCTCCATCATGCGGTTGCTGCCGGACGTGGTCCGGGTCTGCACCGGCCGTGTGGACCTGGGAGGGCACGACCTGTTGCGCCTGGAGGAGCGTCACATGCGCCGGGTGCGTGGTGGACGGATCGGGATGATCTTCCAGGAGCCCATGACAGCGCTCAATCCGGTGATGACCATCGGCGATCAGGTGGCCGAGATGGCCCGGGCCCACGGACAGCGGCGTGATGTGCGGGAACACGTGCGCCGGCTCCTGGAAGAGGTGGGCATCCCCGACGCCGCCGCCCGTCTGGATGCCTGGCCCCATCAGCTCTCAGGGGGGCTCAAGCAGCGGGTGGTCATCGCCATGGCGCTGGCGGCGGGTCCCGAGCTGGTGATCGCCGACGAGCCCACCACCGCCCTGGACGTGACCATCCAGGCGCAGGTGCTGCGCCTGTTGGGGCGGTTGCAGCGGCAGCGGGATCTGTCCGTACTGCTCATCACCCACGATCTGGGCGTGGTGGCACAGGTGGCCCACGCCGTGGCGGTCATGTACCGGGGCGAGATCCTGGAACGTGCCCCGGTGGCCCCCTTCTACCGCCGGCCCGCACACCCCTACAGCCGGATGTTGTTCGAGGCACTCCCTTCCCTGGCGCGGCGGGGACAGCCTCTGGGCGAGACGGTGGGGCTTCAGGAGGAGGCGGAGGCGGCCTGTCCGTACGCGCCACGTTGTCGCTGGGCTCAGGACCGCTGCTGGACGCAGCCCCCCGAATGG
>JALVEU010000249.1 GCA_027030565.1 Gammaproteobacteria bacterium
TGGCAGCCCGCGCAGCGGTACCCATCCAGGACTGGACGGCATTTGCGGCCCAGGCCGGCGCCCTGCAACCGGCCCGCGAGTTTCCACACATGGACTGCTTCCGGCGTGCGGCCGAGGCCCACGGTGTGCCCCTCGTGCTGCTGCTGGCCGTGGCCCGCGGCGAGAGCGACTTCGACTCCAAGGCCCACTCCCGGGCCGAGGCCCTGGGCGTCATGCAGATCCGTTGGCCGACGACCGCCCGCCACCTGGGTATCCGGCGGCGCTCGGCCCTGTTCGAGCCCTGCACCAACATCGACGCCGGCGCGCGTTATCTGGCCGAGTTGATCGAGCGCTACGGCGGCGACCTGCGCCGCGCCGTCGCGGCCTACAACTACGGGCCCGGGCGGATCGATACCCGCGGTTCCCTGCCCAGGGGGGCGCGCTGGTATGCGGACTACGTACTGCGCCACCTGCGCTACGTAGTGAGCGCCGAGTCCGGCCCGGATCGCTACGCCGCCGAGCGTCGCCATCCCCTACTGCGCTTCGGCCGCCCCTACCGCGCCCAGGCCTTCGCCGACAGCCTGATGGGCCGTACCCCGGGGCTGCGGCTGGAGGTCTTCCGCACCCCGCAGGGCGACTTTCAGGTGGTGCTGCTCACGGCCGACCAGGCGGAGCTCATCCGCTCGCGCCGGCTGCTGCGCCGGCTGGGCTTCGAGGTCGCAGGGTCATGAGCCGGACGTTTCTTCTCTGGGCCATGCTCGCCGGCCTGTCCGCCGGCCATGCGGCCGACACCTTCCGGGACCAGGCCGAGGTGCTCCGCGTCGAACCCCTGCTGCGGAGTACCGCCGTGCAGGAGCCGCGTGCGCTTTGCCGCACTCAACCGCCGCCGGTCCAGGGCACACCCGGAGCCGACATGCTGGCCCTGCTGCGCTGGAACGCCGCAGGCGGGGGCGAAGGCTGTGACGACACGATCGCCGGGCACGCCATACAACAGCGCGTGGAAGGCTACCGCGTCACCTACCGTTACCGGGGGCAGGTGTTCACGCGCATCCTGGATCACGACCCTGGAAACACCTTGCCGGTCCGGGTGCGGCTGCGGGCCGCTGGCCCGTAGGACACCCCCACACGCGGGCGCCCGACACGACGCCCACGCAGTTGCCCGCGGGCCTCGATGGGCGCATGCTTGGTCGGTGTCGAAGACATCCGTGTGGCACGCCGAGGAGGACCCCCCCATGATGGACTTTCGTGCACTTTGCCTGATCGGTCTCGCGGCGATGGCTTCCGGCACCCTCGTCCAGGGGGCGGACGAGAGTACAGTGCTCATCACCGTCGAGACGAAAAGGAACATCCGTGTCGTCTACGACATCAAGACCGACGAGATCCAGGCCGGCATCGGCAAGGCCCTGTATTACCTGCGCGGCCTCTACGAGGCCTACCGGAAACAAGGTGTACCGCCCGAGGAAATCCACGTGAGCGCCGTGCTGCACGGCCCCACGGTCAAGTGGCTGCTCAACGACGATGCCTACCAGAACCACACCGGCGATCCCTTCGCCGTCAACCCCAACCACCACGTCATCGAGAGCCTCATCGAGCTCGGGGCGAGCATCGAGGCCTGCAACGTCACCATGAAGTCCCACGGCTGGACCGCAGGGGACCTGCTGCCGGGCGTCAAGGTGGTGCACGACGGCTACACGCGGATGATCGACTTGCAGCAGCGGGGCTATGCCTACATCCATTTTTGACCGGGTGGACGCCGGGCCCTGAACGACTCACCCACGCGGGCGACAAGCCACCTGCATCGGCCGGGGACCGGGAGTGCCGAATACGCCGCCCCGGCGCGGCCCGCTCCCAGCGGGTCGGCCCGGGCACCGGGCGACCTGCGACAAAATGTCGCAGGCACAGGGGTTTTCGAAGCGCACAAAGCCCGGTCAGAATGCCCCGAAAGGTCCGTCACCCGCCGGAGGTCCATCGCCATGTTCGTCCGCACTGCTTTGATGATCGCCCTCGTGCTGCTCGCGGCGTTACCGCCCGCCGGGTCCCGAGCGGACGAGCAGCGGCTCTTCATCAATCTCACCAGCGACGACCCCCTGCGCGCCGGAATGGCCGTGGAACAGGCCACACGTGCGCGCGAGATGCTGAAGATCCCGGTGACGATCTTTCTCTCCGTGGAAGGCGTGCGTCTGGCGGACACACGCCTGCCCTCCCCGGTCTACCCCACGGGCCAGCCCATCCGCAAGATGCTCGAGCACTTCATGGCCGTCGGGGGCGAGGTCCTGATCTGCCCCATGTGCATGAAGAACGTGGCGGCCATCCCCAAGGACGCGCTGCTGGAGGGCGTGCGCGTCGCGGGGCCCAAGGTCACCTTCCCCGCCCTGTTCGCGGAGGGTACGCGCACGCTGAGTTACTGAGGCCGTTGCAAGCGGCGGTCATCCTGCCCCCTGCA
>JALVEU010000250.1 GCA_027030565.1 Gammaproteobacteria bacterium
CACCGGGCTGCAGGCCGAGGCCGGCTATCGACTCGAGTACGACAGCAACGTGCCCAGCGGGCCGGACAACCTGCTCGTGCCCGGCATCGGTGCGGACCGCAGCGATCTGCGCCATGCCCTGTTCGGCGACCTGGTGGGACGTTACGACCTGGGGCGCGGCTGGTCCCTGTTCGGCGAGGCCCACCTCAATGCCGGTTTCCATCAGACGCTCTCCCAGTACGACCACTTCACCCACGACTGGGTCGCGTCGCTGGGCTGGAGCGGCCGGCGCTGGGGCTTCAGGCTGCCCCTGGAATTCGAACAGATCCTGCTCGACGGGGAGCGTCTGCAGGACGTGTTCTCGGCGGCACCCGGGGTGATCCTGCAGGCCACCCCCCAGCTGCAGCTCTACCCCTTCCTGCGCTGGGAGCATCGGGGTTTCCGGCAGGCCCCAGCCCCCGCCGAGCAGCGCGACGGAAATGCCTGGTTCGGCGGGCTGACCGTCGCGTGGAGCACGCCCGACGGGGCGACGGCCGTGCGCGGCATCTTCGACTACGGCCGCGAGGACCTGGAGGGTCGCAACTGGCAGCGGGATCGCTGGCACGCCTATCTGCGCCTCGACCAGCGTCTCACCAAGCGACTGTCGCTGGTGCTGGGCGGCGAGATCCACGGCTACGACCACGATCACCTCCACGACGCCTTCCTGGTGCGCCGTGACGATACCCGCTACAGCGGCTTCGGTGCCCTGCGCTACGCGTTCTCCAGCCACTGGAGCCTGGAC
This sequence comes from Gammaproteobacteria bacterium, assembly GCA_027030565.1. Lineage (GTDB taxonomy): Bacteria > Pseudomonadota > Gammaproteobacteria > JAJDOJ01 > JAJDOJ01 > JALVEU01. The sequence continues at coordinate 761 of JALVEU010000250.1, forward strand.
CTCAGCGGGATCGTGATCCACAACAGCTCCAACATCGACCTCTATGCGTTCGACCGTTACGTGGTCTCCGGCGGTCTCACCTGGCGGTATTGAGCCATGACGAAGCGAGTTCCGATCCTGTGCCTGCTCCTGGTGCTGTACGCGTGCCTGTTCCAGCCCGTCCACGCCGAGGAGATCGGGCGGGTCACGGCGGTCTCCGGCGACGTCCGCCTCAATCCGCAGGGCGAGAACAGACCCCTGCGCGTGGGCGACGCCATCGCCGCCACGGACGTGGTGGTGACCGGGACGGACGGGCACGTGACCATCGAGCTGCAGGACGGCAGCCGACTCCAGATCGACACGGACAGTGAGCTGCGCCTGTCGGAATACCGGCTCGCCCCCCGGCCGCGCAGCCTCATCGACCTCACCCGGGGCCGACTGCGTGCCATCGTGACCGACACCTTCTCGCGGCACAAAGAGAGCTTCCGCATCCGCTCGCTCACCGCCGTGATGGGGGTACAGGGCACCGACTTCCTGGTCTACGCCGAGGTCTCGCAGACCCTGGTGCGGGTCGTCGAGGGATGGGTGCGTGTGGTCAACGTCGACCCTGCGATCCCGCAGGCCCTGATCCTGGGTCCAGGCGAGGCCGCACGGGTGCGGCGTGGCGCACCACCGGAGCCCCTGAATCTCGCCGCGGCCGGGCCCGTCGCCTTCGGCAGCGGTGGACGCCTGGACCTGCGTGCCCGGGGCCGGCAGGCCGAGGCAGCGGAGCGCCTCGCGCCGGACCTGCGGGGAACGGCCGGTGGCGTCCCCCCGAGGCCACATCCGCCCCGCCCCTGAGGTGCAGACCCACGCCACGCAGCTGACACCGGCTCCGACGGGCTCACGACCGCTCGTACAGGAGCTGCGAAGATACCCGCCGCCCGGGGGACGAGGGCCGCGGCTTCAGCGTGACGGGCCACACGGCCCCTGCATCGGGGCCGCCCCTGCGCCGTGAAATTCCGCTCCACAGCCCGACGCCGGGTGGAAGCCGCCGTGGCGGCCCTGGCGGCGTCCATGCTCTCGCTGGGGCTGTACTGGCTCAATCCGCACTTCCTGGAGCGCCTGGACGCCACCGCCCGCGACTGGGTGTTCCAGGTCCGCCGGGCACCGGAGCCCCACCCCCAGGTGGCCGTGGTCGAGATCGACGAACAGGCGCTGAAGGCCTTCGGCCGCTGGCCCTGGCCGCGGCGCCTGCAGGCCCGGCTGATCCGGGCGCTCGACCGCCTGGGGGTGGCGGTGATCGCCTTGGACGTGGTCTATCCCACCCCGGAGAGCCCTGAAGACGACGCGGCCCTGGCCGACGCCCTGCGCACGGCCAGGGCCCCGGTGGTGGGCGGCTATTTCTTTCGCATGCACCAGGCCGTCACACCCTCCGAGGAGGCCCTGGCGCTGCAGCGGGCCAGCCGGATCCGCGTCGTCCGCGAGCGTCCGGGCGCACGCCTGGACGCCATCACCGCCTTCCGGTTCGTGGAGCTCAGCATCGCCCCGCTTCTCCGAGCCATGGACGGGCTGGGCTTCTACAACGCGCTGGAGGATGCCGACGGCATCGTACGCCACGCCCCCCTGCTGCTCCGACACGAGGGGGCCGTCTATCCGGCCCTGAGCCTCGCGGCATTGAGCAT
>JALVEU010000251.1 GCA_027030565.1 Gammaproteobacteria bacterium
AGACCCCCCAGGACCATTTCCACCACGTCCATGGTCTCCGCATCGGTGACCCGCATGCCATCCACGAAACGGCTCTCCTTGCCCAGCTGGCGGAGCAGGCGGCCGATCTGGGGGCCGCCCCCATGGACGACCACCGGATGGATCCCCACCTGTTTGAGCAGCACCATGTCGCGCGCGAAGCTGCTCTTGAGCTGCTCGTCCACCATGGCGTTGCCGCCATACTTGATGACCACCGTCTTGCCCGAGAAACGCTGGATGTAGGGCAGGGCCTCGGTGAGGACCCGGGCGAAGCGGTGGGCCTTGGTGTTCTCCATGGTGGCCGCACTCAGAAGGGTAGGTCGAGGTCTGGACGCACGGCCAGCATCTGTTCGCGGAACGTCTGCTGGATGCGTTGCAGGGCAGCCTCGGAGTCGGCCTCGAAGCGGATGACCAGGCTGGGCGTCGTATTGGAGGCCCGCACCAGACCCCAGCCGTCCGGATAGTCGGCACGGACGCCGTCGATGTGGCTTACCTGGGCCCCTTCGAAGTGGGCCTTCTCCGTAAACTCACGCATGAATGCATGCTGGGCACCGTCTTCGTCGAAGTGGACGTTGAGCTCGGGAGTGGAAACGGCATCCGGGAGTGCATCGAATACGGTGCTGACCGGCTGCGGCTCTCTGGACAGGATCTCCAGCAGACGCGCTCCCGCATACAGACCGTCGTCGAAACCGTACCAGCGCTCTTTGAAGAAGATGTGTCCGCTCATCTCACCCGCCAGCAGCGCCCCGGTCTCCTTCATCTTCGCCTTGATGAACGAGTGTCCGGTCTTCCACATCAGGGGGCGACCACCTTGCCGGCGAATGAGCTCGGCCAGGTGCCGCGAGGACTTCACGTCGAAGATGATGGTGGCGCCCGGATTGCGCGACAACACGTCACGCGCGAACAACATCATCTGGCGGTCGGCCCAGATGATCTTGCCCTGCTCGTCCACCACCCCCAGCCGATCACCGTCGCCGTCGAAGGCCAGTCCGATCTCCAAGCCCTCACGGCGTACGGTGCGGATCAGATCCTGCATGTTCTCCGGTTCGCTGGGGTTGGGGTGATGATGAGGAAAATGGCCGTCGATCTCGCAGTACAGGCAGGTCACCTCACATCCGAGGGCCTCGAACAGACGCCGGGCCGTGGGCCCGGCCACGCCGTTGCCGGCATCGACCGCGATGCGCATGGGGCGGGCCAGCTTGACGTCGGAGACGATCCGATCCAGGTAGGCATCCAGCACATTGGCCTGTTCGCTCTGTCCGTCACCGTGAGGCAGATCGCCCTGCACGATGCGCTCGTAAATGCGGCGGATCTCCTCACCGAATAAGGTGTGCCCGTCCATGACCATCTTGATGCCGTTGTACTCGGGGGGATTGTGGCTTCCGGTGATCATGACGCCCGCATCGGTGTCCAGGTGATGGGTGGCGAAATAGAGTACCGGCGTGGGTACGGCACCGATGTCGATGGCCGTGCGACCGGCGTCGACCAACCCCTGGCATAGGGCATCGGCCAGGGCGGGGCTGGACAGCCTTCCGTCGCGTCCCACGGCCACCCGTGGCGAATTTGGATACAGGACCCCCAGCGCATGGCCGATCAGACGCACCACCTCCGGGGTGAGCGCGCGGTCCACCACGCCGCGAATGTCGTAGGCCCGAAAGATGTCCGGATCGATCTGCATGGCTTTCCCCCGTAGCATTGTGTGTACCGGTGCCTGCTCGCCCGCGCCGGTCTGCCATCCCAGGCTGCGGGTGACCGGTGAGGCGCTTCAGTGCCGGCCCGAGTGTCCGAAGCCGCCGGCGCCCCGTCCACTCGGCGTGAACTCCTCCACCACCCGGAACTGCGGACGCACCACCGGGACGACCACCAGCTGGGCGATGCGTTCCCCCACGGCGATGGTGTACGGTTCGCGCCCGCGGTTCCAGCAGGACACCATGAGCTCGCCCTGGTAGTCGGAGTCGATAAGCCCCACCAGGTTGCCCAGCACCACCCCGTGGCGATGGCCGAGCCCGGATCGGGGCAGGACGACGCCGGCCAGGCCCGGATCGGCGATGTGGACGGCCAGCCCCGTGGGGATCAATTCGGTTTCGCCGGGCTGGAGCGCCAGGGGGGCGTGCAGGCACGCCCGCAGGTCCATGCCTGCCGAGCCCGATGTGGCGTAGTCGGGCATGGGGATCTCCACGCCAAGGCGCGGGTCCAGGATGCGTACCTCGACGACGGGTTCAGATGCCGGTGTTGGCTGATGGACGAATGGCTTCACGGTGCGTGACGATCCGGTCGATCAGTGTGGTGGCGAGCGCCGCCTTGTCGGCGGGGCCGAGATGCTCCTTGCCGTCGGACCAGAGCAACAGGAGCTCGTTGCGGTCCGCTTCGAAGCCGAGCCCCGGCCGCCCCACCAGATTGGCCGCGATCATATCAAGATTCTTGGATCGGAGCTTGGCACGCGCCCGAGCCTCCAGGTCGTCGGTCTCGGCGGCGAATCCCACCGTGAACGGAGGCTGCGTCAGGGCCGTCACACTGGCCAGGATGTCGGGATTCCTGGCCAGCGGCAGACTTTCGCCCAACGCCGCCTTGCCCAACTTCACCGGCTGGTATCGGGCCGGCCGCACGTCCGCCACGGCGGCACAGCCGATGAACACTTCGGCCTCCGGTGCCACGGCCATCACCGCCTCCAGCATCTGCTGCGCCGTCTCCACGTCGTGCCGCCGCACGCCCTGCGGGGTGTCCAGCGCCACAGGTCCGCTGATCAGGGACACCTGGGCGCCCGACTGCGCCGCGGCCTGGGCCAACGCAAACCCCATGCGCCCTGAGGAGCGGTTGGACAGGAAGCGCACCGGATCGAGGGGCTCGCGTGTGGGACCGGCGGTGATCACCCAGTGTTCCCCCCGCAGTGCACCGCCAGCGGCATCCAGGATGCGCGTAACGATCTCGGCGGGTTCGGACATCCGGCCCGGCCCCACCTCGCCACAGGCCTGACCGCCGTCGTTCGGACCGATGAAACGACAGCCGCGCCCGCGCAGGGTCGCGACGTTGTCCTGGGTCGCCGGATGGTGCCACATGACCTGGTTCATGGCCGGCGCGAGGTATACCGGCGCCCGGGTCGCCAGACACAGGGTACTCAAGAGATCGTCGGCGAGCCCGGCCCGCAGGCGGGCCAAGAAGTCGGCGCTGGCCGGGGCCACGACCACCGCGTCGGCCCAGCGCGCCAGGGTGATGTGGTCCATGCCGGCCTCACCCTGAGGATCGAGGAGCGCACCGCGCACCGGATGACCGCTGAGCGCCTGGAAGGTGAGGGGGGTGACGAAGGCCTCGGCGGCCTCGGTCATGACCACGCGCACTTGCGCGCCGCGCGCTTGCAGCCGGCGCACCAGTTCGGCTGCCTTGTAGGCGGCGACGCTTCCGGTGACTCCGACGATGATCCGCGAAGCAGCATGCATCGTGAAATTTTACCATCGCGTCCGTGCGTCGCTGCGCAGCCCCGCCGGTCTGCGGGTTGCACGATCCCTGCGGAACAACGGGAGGTCCAGCCATGCGCATCACCGACTGGCCCAGTCAGGAGCGGCCCCGGGAACGGCTCCTGTCCCAGGGACCACAGGCGCTTTCCGACGCGGAGCTGCTCGCCATCTTTCTGCGCACCGGGGTGCAGGGCAAGACGGCCGTGGACCTGGCCCGCGAGCTGCTTCATGAATTTGGCGGACTGCGTGGACTGTTGCAGGCGGACCGGCGCCGGTTTTGCGCGGCCAAGGGGTTGGGTGACGCCAAGTACGCGCAGTTGCAGGCGGTGCTCGAAATGGCCCGCCGCCATCTGGCCGAGGGCCTGACCCGCGGGGCAACCATGACGGACCCCGAAACCACACGGCGTTTCGTCCGCGCGCGCCTGCGTGACCACGTGCAGGAGGTCTTCGCGTGCCTGTTCCTGGATACGCGCCACCGTGTGATCGCCTTCGAGGAACTGTTCCGGGGCACCATCGACGGTGCCAGTGTGCACCCGCGGGAGGTGGTGCGGCGGGCCTTGCATCACAATGCCGCCGCCTTGATCCTTGCCCACAATCACCCTTCCGGCGTCGCCGAGCCCAGCGAGGCGGACCGGCAGATCACGCGCAAGTTGCAGGAGGCTCTAGCGCTGGTGGACGTCCGGGTCCTGGACCACATCGTGGTGGGGGAGGATTGTGTCTCGTTCGCCGAACGCGGCTGGTTGTGAGCGGGCCTCGCCGGCGACCGGGGGAATGCCCGCTGCGCGATGCCAGCGTCCCAGGGCCTCCAGCAGTCCGTCGACCTGTTCCGGGGTGTGGGCCGCCGACAGGGTGATGCGCAGACGGGCGGTCCCGGGCGGGACGGTGGGCGGCCGGATCGCGGCCACCCAGAAACCGGCTTCGAGCAAGGCTTCGGCGGCGCTCACGGCGTGCTGCGGGGTGCCCAGCAGGAGGGGCTGAATGGGCGTTTCGGAAGCGGACAACGGTAGCCCCAGGGCGGCGGCGCCGGAACGGAACCGGTCGATCAGCCCCTGCAACCGTTCGCGGCGCTCGGGTTCCTGTTCCAGCAGGTCCAGGGCGGCCAGGACGGCTGCCGCCACCGCCGGTGGCAGCGCCGTGGTGTAGAGGTAGGTGCGGGCCTGTTGAAGCAGCACCTCGATGAGGGCTGCGGATCCGGCCACGAACGCACCGAATCCGCCCAGGGCCTTGCCGAAGGTGCCCACGAGGATGGGCACCGCCTCCTGGTCCAGTCCATACTGGGCGGTGCTGCCGCGCCCGCCGGGCCCCAGGACGCCCAGCCCGTGTGCATCGTCCACCATGAGCCAGGCGGCTTCCCGGGCACACAGCTCGGCCAGCCGCGGCAATGCGGCCACGTGGCCGTCCATGCTGAACACCCCGTCGGTGACCACGAGGCGGGACGCACCCGCCGTGCGCTGCAACAGGCGCTCCAGGTGCCCCGGATCGCGGTAGCGAAACATGCGGGCCCCGCTGAGCCGGCCCGCGTCCAGGAGCGAGGCGTGGTTCAGGCGGTCTTGTAGGATCGTGTCGCCCGGGCCCACCAGGCCGCTCACCGCACCCAGATTGGCCATGTAGCCAGTGGAGAACACCAGGGCCCGCTCCCGCCCCAGCCATTGCGCGAGGCGCAGCTCCAGGGCGGCATGCACCTCCGTATGGCCGCTCACCAGATGGGCGGCCCCGGCCCCCACGCCGTACGACTCGGCGGTTGCGCGAAAGGCCTCCACCACTCGGGGATGGGTGGCCAGCCCCAGGTAGTCGTTGCTGCAGAAATTGACCACCGCCCGCCCGTCCAGGGACTGGAGCGGCGCCGTGGGCCCGCCACGTATGCGGAGGCTGCGATACAGTCCGGCCGCGCGGCGCTGCTGCAATCGGGCGCGCAGTATTGCTCCAAGGTCCCCCAGGTCCGAGGTTCGTGCGCCTCCGGTCACTCCAGCCAGGCGTTGATCTGCTCGATGTCCTGCTGGCTCAGCATGCCCGCCGCGCGCTTGAGCACCAGGGTGGCGACGATGTACTCGTAACGGGCGACCTTGTAGTCGCGCTCGGCGGCGAACAGGCTGCGGATGGCCTGGGAGACGTCCACTGAGGTGCGGGTCCCCACCTCGAAGCCCGCCTGAGTGGCCTCGTAGGAGGCCTGATTGGACTCCACGGCCCGCTTCAGGGCGTGCAGGCGACTGATGTTGGAGAGCACCGTCAGATACGCGTCGCTGGTCTGCTTGGTGACGTCGCGTTGCACCTGCACCAGCTCTTCCTGGGCAGCCTGGAAATTGTGTCCTGCCTCACGCACCTTCGAGCTCACGAAGCCGCCGGTGTAGAGTGGCAGGTCCAGGCGCACCCCTACGCTGAGGGTTCCCACGTCACGCCCGCCGAAGATGCCCCCGGAACTGTTGTCCTGCACGGCGCTGGCGTTCAGCCCGACCGTGGGCCAGTGGCCGGCGCGCTGACGTTTGACCTCGATGAGCGCCGTATCGGTGGCATACCGGGCCGCGATGATCTGCACGTTCTGGTCCTCCGCCCTGCGGATCCACTCGTCGATGTCGTCCGGGTCCGGGCGCTGCAGCTCGAAACGGTCGGTGAGCTTGGCCGGCTCGCCCAGTTTCTTGCCGACGATCGCCTCCAAGGCCGTGCGGGCCACCTCGAGGTCGTTGCGCGCGGCGATCTCGCTGGCCGTCGCGCTGTCGTAAGCGGCCTGTGCCTCCTTGAAGTCGGTGATGGCGATGAGTCCCACCTCGAAGCGTTTCTGGGCCTGGTCCATCTGCCGCTTGAAGGCTTCCTTGGCCGCGCTCACCGCCTTGAGCGTGTCCTCGGCGGCGAGGACGTCGAAATAGGCACGGGCCACGCGGATGATCAGGTCCTGGCGTGCGTCTTCGAGCAGTGCCTCGGCACGGAGTACCACCTTTTCGGCCTGATCGAGGCCCAAGAACAGGTCGCGGTTGAACAGTACCTGGTTCAAGGTCACCCCGTACCCGTAGCGGTTGGTGTCGACGTCCCGGTCGGGAAAACGGTCGTCGTTGGTGATGGACTGCCCGCTGTGTTCGCCGCTGACGAAAGCGTTGAGCTGGGGCAGGAGGAAGGAGCGCGCCTGCGGTGTGGTCTCCCGGCTGGCGAGATACTGCGCCTGGGCGGCCTGGTACCTGGCGTCACGGGCCAGTGCCAGCTCATAGACCGTCTTGAGATCCTCGGCCTGAGCCGTGGCCACCGCGACGACGATCCAACACGCGAACGCCAGGAAGATCCAATGCCGGATGTGACGAAACGCGTTACTCATGGGGGTTCAAGCTCCTATGACTGTCCCACGCAAGCGGACATCGGTACCAAAAAGCAACTATAGTGGGCAGTGGCCCAAAAGCAAAGGAAACGCCGGAATCCAACTCGCATCAGTAGGGTGTGCTGTGGGATCCCCAGATGCCCACTCATCCGGGTGACTGAGATGCACCGTGTCCGGTGGGCAGTGCCCCGCCGTCGCCCTCGTGAAAGGCCTGTTCCGGCCGTCACCGGAGGTTCGAAGGCTCGTCAGTACCTGGGCAGCCGCGGGTCCACGCGCAGCGACCAGGCATCCAGGCCTCCGGCGAGGTTGATCACCCGTTCGAAGCCGTGACGGTGAAGGTGGGCTGCCACGATGCGGCTGCGAATCCCGTGGTGGCAGACCACCACGATGTCGCGGTCCTTGGGCAGCTCCTCCATGCGTCGGGTCACCTCACGCATGGGGATCAGCATGGAGCCTGAGAGGTGGGCGAGCCGGTATTCCCAGGGCTCGCGTACGTCCAAGATGAAAGGCATGCCGTCGGCGCTCTGCAGGCGGGCGTGGAGTGTTTCCGGGGACCACTCGATCATGTGACGAACGCTCTCGTGACTGCCGGCGGGGTCGGAGACTGGGTGAGACCCAGGCTACCATATGCATGCAGTCCAGCCTGTGCTTCAGGGTCCCGGCCGTGTCCGATGCGGTGCACGTCATCGTGGTGAACTACAATGCCGGCGCTCATCTGGTGCGCTGTGTTCGGGCGGTGCTCGCCTCGCGGGTGCCGCTGCGGATCACGCTGGTGGACAACGCCTCGACCGACGACAGTCTGGCGCCAGTCGAGGCCCTGGCCGCGGCCGGGGCCCCGGTGCGCGTGTTGCGCAATGCCGGCAATCTGGGCTTCGCCAAGGCGGTGAACCGCGCCCTTCGTGAGGTGGTGGAACCGTTTGCGCTGATCCTGAACCCGGACTGTTTTTTGGAATCCGGCACCCTGTCGCGATTGGTGAGCGCCTTGGACGCCCATCCCCGGGCGGGGATGGCGGGCTGCTTGATCCATGGTCTGGATGGTCAGGAAGAGGCTGCTGCACGGCGCAGCGTACCCACCCCCTGGGCGGGCTTTCTGCGCATGGCGGGTCTGCAGCGCTGGCTGGACACGGGGGACGCGCGCGATCGGCCGCCACCATCGGCTCCTCAGTCGGTGGAGGCGATCTCCGGGGCCTGCATGCTGGTGCGCATGGCGGCCGTGCGGGACGTGGGCGGACTGGACGAGGGCTACGTGCTGCATTGCGAAGACCTGGACTGGTTCGTGCGGTTTCGGCAGCAGGGATGGGAGATCTTGTTCGTTCCCGATGCGACGGCGGTCCATGTCAAAGGGGCGTGCAGCACTTCGCGGCCGGTCTGGGTCTCCTGGCACAAGCACCGTGGCATGCTGCGCTTCTACCGGAAGTTCTACGCCCGACGCTACCCTGGGGCACTGTTTGCCGCGGTGGCCTTGGGAGTGGGGCTCCGCTTCCTCGGAGAGGCGATCACGGGAACGCTGCGCCGCCTGCGTGGTGCAGGCCGATGAAACGTGTCCTGGTCACTGGCGCCCGTAGTGCGGTGGGCGCGTTCCTGCTCCCGCTCCTGCTCGAGCACGAGTGCGCGGTGCTGGCCGTTTCGCGGCGTGGCCGGGAGGTCTCCGGCGCAGGGGTGCGATGGTTGCGTGCCGATCTGCGGGCGGCTCCACCTGCACTCGGGCCGTTCGATGTATGGATCCATCTCGCCCGGCTGGACCTCTTGCCACGCTGGCTGGAGGGGTTGTCCGCACCTCCGAACCGGCTCATCGCATTCAGCACCACCAGCGTACTGAGCAAGGCGGCATCCTCGGACCCGGCCGAACGAGAACTGGCCGCACGGCTGCTCGATGCCGAGCGCCGGGTGCAACGGTTGGCTGAGGAGCGCGGCGTGGCCTGGACCCTGTTCCGGCCCACGATGATCTACGGGACCGGCCGGGATCACAACGTGGCCTTCATCGCCCGTTGGGTCCGGCGCTGGCGTCTCTTTCCACTGGTGGGTGCAGGGCGCGGCGCACGACAGCCGGTCCACGCGGCCGATCTCGCCCGGGCCTGCCTGCTCGTCCTGGACGCACGGTCGAGTCACGGACAGACGTACGTACTGGGGGGCGGGGAGGTGCTGACCTACCGGGAGATGGTGGACCGGATCTTCCGTGCCGAGGGGCTCACGCCGCGCTATCTCCCGGTCTCGGAACACCTGCTCTGCTTGGCGGTCCGGACCGCTGCCCACCTGCCCGGCCTGCGGTTCCTGTCGCCGGCCATGGTGCAGCGGATGAACCAGGACTTGGCCTTCGACATCGGGCCGGCGGAACGCGACCTTGGCTACCGGCCCCGTCCGTTCGAGC
>JALVEU010000252.1 GCA_027030565.1 Gammaproteobacteria bacterium
ATCGGCATCGGCATCCCCGGATTGCCAATCGACGTCACCTTCAGATCCAGCTTCTTCTTCAGCAGGTTCAGACCATAGAACGTGAAGAAAATCTGCGTCTCGTAGCCCAGGGCCGCTGCCGTCGAGGCCAAGATGAACGGCGGATACGCCCAGTCCAGCGTGCCCTTCGTTGCAATGATCGCCAGTTTCTTCTCATCGGACATGGGGAAACTCCTTCGGGGACGAAACAAGACAGCCGTATGACAAGTCTACGCATTCGGCGCCGTCGACGCAAATCGTGGCGCGACCCCTTTGCCCCCGATCAGGCAGAAGCGTCTGGGCGGCCTCCGGCCAACCAGGCTGCACCCCGCACCCCACTGGAATCCCCATGCACGGGGGGCAGCAGGCGCGTCTCCACCCGGTCGGAGAACACATACTCGCCCCAGCGGGCGGGCACGTTGTCGTAGAGCCGGTCGATGTTGGACATGCCGCCGCCCAATACGATCACATGGGGATCCAGCACGTTGATGACATGGGCAAGCGCCCGTGCCATGCGATCCTCGTAGCGCTGCAGCGCCGCCTCGGCCTGCGGGTCACCCTCGGCCGCTGCGGCCACGATGGCCGGTGGGTCCAGGTGCCGACCCGTTACCCTGGCGAACTCCCCAGCCATCCCCGGGCCCGAGAGCCAGGTCTCGATGCACCCGCGCCGGCCGCAATAGCACTCGGGTCCGGGACGCTCGCCGTCGCGGGGCCAAGGCAGCGGATTGTGCCCCCACTCCCCGGCGATGGCATGGGCGCCGGTCAGCACGTACCCCCTCACGACGATGCCGCCACCCACGCCGGTGCCCACGATGACCCCAAAGACCACCTCCGCTCCCTCGGCGGCCCCGTCGGTGGCCTCGGACAGGGCGAAACAGTTGGCGTCGTTGGCCATGTGCACCGCGCGCCCGAGCACCCGCTCCAGATCCCGATGCAGGGGGCGACCGTTCAGCCAGGTGGAATTGGAATTGCGCAGCAGCCCGGTGAACGGAGAGATGGCCCCCGGTGTGCCGATGCCCACCGCACCGCGCACCCCCAGCTCCTCCTCCACCTCCTCCACGAGGCCGGCGATGGCCATGAGCGTCGCCTCATAGTCGCCCTGCGGCGCGGGGATGCGGTGACGCACGCGTACGTCGCCGGCCGGGTCCAGCGCGATCACCTCGATCTTGGTCCCGCCCAGATCGATCCCGATCCGTAATGGGGGCGCGTTCATCGCGTGAAGCCGTGCCCCTGATGCAGGCAGTACCCCAGCCACTTGTAGAGAAAGCGGTTCAGGTGCCACTTGCAGGCCAGCTCGGAATCCAGCCCGAAGCTGCGCGGCGTCACCTGGCGGCGGCTGTGGGCACACATGCGGCTCAACACTTCGGCCTGGCGTGCGTCGTTGAACACGCGCACATACAGGTTGGGCACCGGGACGAAGCCCACTTCGTCCTCCTGCAGGTAGTAGGTGAGGAGCAGGGTCTCGGTGTACGGGGTGCGCTCCACCACACGCAGGTGCAGATCCAGTGCATTCGGGCGCTGCGAGAGCCGGTGCGCCCCCACGGGCAGGCTGGGCGCCACGGCGCACAAACGCCGCACGCGCATGTAGTTCTGCTCGTACAGCTCCATGAGGCCCATGAAGGTCCGGACCTTGGGAGTACGAAGGGCACGGGGGGGAGCGAATGCCAGCATGAGTCCTTTCGCAACACCTCTGAAATCGTATGCAGCACCGTGATGATATACGAACGCAGGCCCTGCGGGGGCGCCGGCCGTCGCCCCTCCCGGCTGCCGCTACTGCTCCACCGCACCCGTTGCGCGCCAGCGCAGGACCAGCCTGCGACGGACCGCCGCAGGGACGGCGTCGGGCAACACCAGGAATGTGACCCGCCGGCCCGATTCGAGGCGGAAGTGCAGGATCGCCAGGCCTCGGCTCACCCAGGAGTGCGGCTCGGCCCGGGCGGACTGCCAGCCGCCCTCGAGGCGCAACCGCCAGCCTCCATCGGTACCCCACACGGCGACCCGCACCAGCGGTTTCAGCCAGTGCCTACGCAGGTTCCAGCCCCCATGCACGGCCAGCAACCCAAGGGACAGCAGCCGCGCCCAAAAGGGCCAGGGTAGGCCGGTCAGGACGGCCGCTGCAGCGGTGTACACGCCCGCCAAGGCGGCGGCGAGCAGCCACGAGCGGCGCGGCTCAATCCGCAGCGGTGCCGAGGAACCAGGCGACCACAAGGGCCTCGTCCCCAACGGCCGGCGAACGGCCGGTGAGCAGGTCGAGCAGAACCGGATCCTCGAGCCGCAGCAGGGACTCGAAAGCGGCCCGTTCCTCTGGCGGGGCCACCGGATAGCGCACCTGCAGGTAACGGCCGAGCAGCCGGTCG
>JALVEU010000253.1 GCA_027030565.1 Gammaproteobacteria bacterium
GCGGGTCGCCGCCACCTGTTGACGGATGCGCTCGGTCGCCCGCGCCGCTATCACGACTTGGACCGCGCCACCTGTGTGGCCCGGGAGGCAGGTTTCGACACCGTGCGGGTCGAGGAACCGTTCTGAGGCGATGAGCGGCAGCGCACATACCCTGCCTGGGATGGCGGCGGGTCGGGGAAGCACGCGATGAGCCCCTGGGCAGGCAGACTGTCGTTCCAGGCCTGCGCCATCCAGGGGGTGGTCGAGGGTGAACCGGGTTGTGAGAGCGCGGCCGCCATCGGTCGGGCTTTCGGCGACGTCATGTGTCCCCAGGGCGACGGCCGCTTCGTGGTCGGTCACGATGCGCGACAGAGTTCCACCTCGCTGGCCGAGTCCCTGAGTGTGGGGCTGCGCTCCGGAGGGCACCACGTCACGCACATCGGCCGTTGCACCACCCCCATGCTCGGCTGGTACGGAGCCGAGGCCGGGTTCGACGGGAGCATCATGATCACCGGCAGTCACCTGCCGCCGGAGTACAACGGGTTCAAGCTTTGCGCCCGCGATGCGCTGCCGGTATGTGCGGGCCTCGGCCTGGAGGAGGTGGCCTCCCAGATGCGGCTCCCCTTCCGGTTCGACCGGCCCTGTACGAGCCGCGTGACCCGCGTCGACCCCATGGCCGACTACACCAGCATCCTGCGGGCCAGACTGCGCGGCGTGAGCCCCATGAAGCTGGCGGTGGACGCCGGCAACGGGGTCGGCGGTATCGACACGCGCAAGGTCTTCGAGCACTTCCCGCACATCTGGCTGCACGAGATCAACTTCAACCCCGACGGGCGCTTCCCCCACCGCAGTCCGGATCCGTTCGCCCCCGGCGCGCTGCGCGAGCTGTCCGGTTGCGTGCTGCGCCATGGATGCCCTTTCGGGCTGGCCTTCGACGGGGATGCAGACCGCGCCGCCGTAGTCGACGAGCAGGGGCGGCCGGTGCCGGCCGAGGAGATCGGCGGCCTGCTGGCGCTGGGCCTGGTGGGATCGCGACCCGGGGCGTCCATCGTCCACGAGCCCGGCGTCGCACGGCCGGTGCTCGATGCCCTGCAGCAGACGGGCGCGGTGCTGCAGCCCGTCGAGGGGGGACAGGGTTTCATCCGCCGGGCCATGCAGGAGCGGGAAGCCCTATTCGGATTCGACAGGAGCGGCCGCTATTATTTCGCAGATCTGCACGGCACCGAGAACCCGCTGCGGGCCCTCATCGAACTCGGCCGCCTGCTCTCGGAGCGGGGCGGCCCGTTGTCGACGCTGCTCGAGCCCCTGCGGCGCCAGGCGTGAGCAGAAGCGGAAGATTCTGGGGCGCGGATCGGACCAGGGGACAAGGCGATGGATATTCGGCACAAGCTCACCGGCGAGACCCTGGCCAGCGTGCCGGGGGACAGCCTGCGCGAGGCCGACCTGCGTGAACTGGATCTCTCGGAGGCCGACCTCGCGGGGGCAGATCTCACCGGTGCGCGCCTGGACGACACGGACCTGATCGATGCCGACCTGCGCGAGGCGCGCCTGGAGACCGCCGTGCTGAGGGGGGCGCGGCTGTTGCGGGCCGATCTGGCACGGGCGAGCCTGCGGCGGGCGAGGCTCGGTGCACCCAACCGGTCGCGGGCCGCCATCCTGGCCGGTGCCCATCTGGCCGAGGCAGACCTCAGCGGGGCGGATCTGCGCAACGTCGAGCTGCGCGGGGCCGATCTGCGCGAGGCGTGCCTGAATCGGGTGGATGCCCGCTGCGCCGACCTGCGCGAGGCCGATCTGTTTCGGGTGGTGGCGCACCATGCCCTGTTCATCGAGGCCGACCTGCGCGAGGCGAACCTGCGCGAGGCCGATCTGCGCGACAGCCACTTCAACGACGCCGATCTGTCGCGTGCCGACCTGAGCGGCGCGGATCTCACCAGCCTGCACCCGGAAGGGTTCACGGTCATCAATCTGGCCAACTGTGAACGCGCCATCTGTGCCGGGGCAAAGATGCGCAACCTCTCGGCCGAACACGTCAACTTCCGTTTCGCCGATCTACGCGGGGCGGATCTGGCCCACGCGGTGCTCGGCGGCTCCAATCTGTACCGCGCCAACGTCGCAGGGGCCGATTTCACGGGTGTGGAACTGGCGGGTGTGGAGACGGAGTACGTGAACTTCTCCGACGCACGCCACGCGGACGTTCCCGCCTACAAGACACACTTGCGCTGATGTGCCGGTATCGGCCTCGGGGTGAGCCGCCCCGGTCCGGAACCAGTGGAAGGACGTCCAACGATGCGCATCGTCGACGTGACCATGTTCTATGCACCGGCCAGCGGCGGGGTGCGCACCTATCTCGAGGCCAAGCCGCGGTGGCTCGCCCGATACCCGAGTCTGGATCATCGGCTGTTGGTCCCGGGCGAGCGCCGAGGCTGCAGCGAGGGCCTGTGCACGTTGCCGGCCCCTCGCTTGCCCTTCGGACACGGGTATCGCTTCCCGCTGCGCCGCGGGCCATGGTTGTCGGCACTCGAGCGGTTACAGCCGGACGTGATCGAGGCCGAGGATCCCTACCTCCCCGCCTGGGCCGCGCTGGACGCAGGCGCCAGGCTCGGTGTGCCCGTCGTGGGCTACTATCACTCGGACCTGCCCCGACTCGCCGGCAGCCGCCTGGGGCCTTGGAGCAACCGGCTCTTGGATACCTACGTCGCCCGGCTGTACCGCCGTTTCGACCGGGTGCTTGCGCCCTCGGAGGTCATGGCGGCAAAGTTGCGCCGTCTCGGCGTGGAACGCGTCTTCGTGCAGCCCCTGGGGGTCGACACCCGGCTCTTCCATCCCGGCCTGCGCGACCCGGCCGTGCGCGCCGGGCTGGGTCTGAACGACACGACGCGGTTCCTGATCTTCGCCGGTCGCGGCTCCAGGGAGAAGCACATCCCCCTGCTGCTGGAGGTGATGGAGTGCTTGGGCGAGGGTTATCACCTGCATCTGGCGGGCTCGGGCATGCCACGGCGGCTGCCCCCCAACGTCAGCCGCTCCACGGGGTTCGTGCAGTCCGATCAGGTGGCTCGGCTGCTGGCCAGCAGCGATGCGCTGCTGCACGCCGGTGATCGGGAGACCTTCGGTCTGGTGGTTCTGGAGGCCATGGCCTGCGGGATTCCAGTGGTGGGGGTCCGCGCCGGCGCCGTGTCCGAGCTGGTGGTGCCTGGCACGGGTCTCCTGGCCGAACCCGGACGCGCGGAATCATTGGCTCGGGCGGTGCGCGGCCTGTTCGCCGACGGATTCCGCGAGATGGGCCGCATCGCCCGCCGCCACGTGGTGGCGCACTATGGCTGGGACCGGGTGCTGCCGCGGCTGTTGGGGCACTACACGCAACTGACCGGTGCGCACACGCACGGACCGCGGGCGGCCCATGGCTGAGTCCAGGGCGCTGGCGCTGGTGCTGCACGACGTGGCGCCCGCAAGCCTGGAACTCTACTCCGGATTCGTCGCCGAGGTCGACCGCCTGGGAAGGGTCCCTCTGACCCTGCTGGTGGTTCCCGATTTGCACGGCCAGGGGCGAGTCGATGGGGATCGGCGGTTCGTCGCCTGGATCGAGCGGCGCCTTGCCCAGGGGGATGAGGTCGTGCTGCACGGCTACCGGCACGAGGACCCGGGGCCGGTGCCGTTGCACCCGCGCCACTGGTTCATGCGCCGCGTGCTCACGCACGAGGGCGAATTCTATGCCTTGACCGAGGCCGAGGCCCGGCGCCGGCTTGAGGCGGGTCTCGATCTGTTCGCGCGACTGGGCTGGCCGGTGCGGGGATTCGTGCCGCCCGGCTGGGTGCTTGGCACCGAGGCGCGACGCGCCCTGCAGGGTACACCCTTGCGCTACACCAGCGATGCCTCGGGTCTCATCGACTTGCCGGGGCTGCAGAAACGCCGTGCCCCCACGCTGGTCTGGAGTGCGCGCAGCGCCTGGCGGCGTGGCGCCTCGCGCCTGTGGAATCTCCACCGACTGCACCGCTCCCGGCAGGCACCATTGCTGCGCCTCGGCGTGCATCCGGTGGACCTGTTGCATCGCAGTGTCCGCCGTTTCTGGCTCCGGGCCCTGGAACATCTCCTGAGCGAGCGGACCCCCCTGACCAAGGCCGGCTGGCTGGACTCCAGGGCCGGGGCGACGGTTTGATCCGGCGGGCGCGGTATGGGCTCCTGGCCGCCCTGGGCCTGGCCATCGGCCTTGGGGTGCCCTTGATCCTGGGCGGTGAGGCCCTGCTGCCGCTCCTGGCCCGGATTTCCCTTCCGGAGCTGGGGTTCATGCTCGGCATGATCTTCGTGGGTTGGAATCTCAACGCCGCCCGGCTGCGCCTGCTCGCCGGCCCGGCCGGGGCGCGGCTGGATGCGCTGCGGGCCCTGGCGGTGATCCTGGCTACCGAGTTCGCCATCTGCGCCACGCCGGGCGGCAGCGGGGGACCGCTCACCTACGTCTGGCTGCTGCGGCTCCAGGGCATCGACTCGGCCCAGGCCGTGGCCCTGTACACCGCCGATCAGCTCATGGACCTGGCCTTCTTCCTGACGGCGCTCTGCGTGCTCCTGCTCTATTGGCTCACGGTGCCCGAGGGGCTGCACCTGGTGTGGCAGGCCGCCCTGATGGTGGGTTTTCTGGTCCTCGCGCTCGGCAGCGTCTGGGCACTACTGAACCACTACCGCCCGTTGTTCCTCGTGCTCGGGCGGGTGCTGCGCCACCTGCGGGTGAGCCGCGCGAGCCGTCAGCGCCTGGCCCGTTGGGCGCTGCGGTTCCGTCAGTCGTTGCGCATCGTGCAGCGTTATCCGCGCTGGCGCCTGCTCGCGGTCTACGCCCTGTGCACCGGGCACTGGCTGCTGCGCTACAGCATCCTGTTCCTGGCGGTGCGCGCCGTGGGCGGGGCCGTTTCCTGGAGCTATGCCTTCTTGGTGCAAATGCTCTCCCTGGGCGCCGGGCAGGCGACCTTGCTGCCAGGCGGCAGCGGCGGTGCCGAGACGGCAGGCGTGCTCCTGCTCGCCCCGCAGCTCGAGCCCAGCGCGGCGGCAGCGGCCGTCCTGGTCTGGCGCTTCGTCACCTTCTACTGGTACTTGATCGCCGGGGCCCCGGTGTTCGCCACCCTGGCGGGCAAGGGGCTCTGGGAGCGGCTGCGCGCCGGCGCCACGGTGGATCAGAGTGCCTCGGGTGCGGCCAGCCGTTCTGCCAGCGTCCCCAGGAAACGCGCTGCGTCGGCGCCGAAGACCACGCGGTGATCGCAGCTCAGGGTGAGCTCGGTATATCCGCCGTGCGCTGCCCCGATGGCCAGGATCGCCGCCGCCCCCAGGGGCACGATGGCGGCGAAGCGGGTGACCGCGGGGAACATGCCGAGGTTGGAGACGTAGAAGGTGGCTCCCTGATAGTCGGCCGGCTGCAGGCGTCCGCGTCGGGCCTTGTCGCGCAGGATGCGCCAGTCCTCGGCCAGCTCGTCCAGCGGGCGCTTGGCCATGTCGCGCAACACCGGCGTGACCAGGCCCCCGGGCAGGTCCACGGCGATGCCCACGTCCACGCGCTCACGCACCAGCAGCGCCCGGGGCGTGTAGACGGCATTGAAGCGGGGATGCTCGGTGATGGTCAGTGCACAGGCCCGACTGAGCAGCAGGGTGAAGGAGCGCTGCTGCTCGTGGGCGTAGCGGTGCAACGGACCCAGGTCCACCTGCGCGCCGACCCGGAAGGTGGGCGTGTACACGGTGGCCGCCATGTTCTCGGCCACGGCCCGGTGCATGGGTGTGAGCAGCTTGTAGCGGTAGGGCGGACCCGGCTCGATCCGCGGCTGGGGGCCGGCTAGGGCCGCGGCGATCACCTCGGCGGCATGGATCACCCCGTCCGGTCCGGGCGGCACGGCCGCCAGGTCCAAGTTCAGGTCCCGGGCCAGGGCGCGGGCATAGGGCGAGACACGTGGCGTGCCGCGCTGTTCCGCCTCCGGTGCAGGGCCGGCAGGTGCCGGGGGCGGCGTTGGTGTTTCCTGCAGCGGCGGCGGTGGTGGTTCGGGAGACCGTGGGCCGGCCGGTGATGCAGCACCCGCCGGGGATGGTCCCTGGGGTTCAATACCGGGCGGCTTGGGGGGAGCACCTGCCGGTGGCCCGGCGGGAGGGGGAGCGGCGGGTTCCGCGGGCGGGCCCTCGGCGGCCTCCTCGGCGCTGTCGGCCACATAGCCGATGACGGTGCCCACCGGCAGCTCGCTGCCGGGCTTAGCCAGGGGGCCTGCCAGGACACCGTCGCGAAAGGCCTCCAGTTCCATCACCGCCTTGTCGGACTCCACCTCGGCGATGGCCTCTCCCTTGTGGATGGGATCGCCGGGCTTTTTGAGCCACTGGTGCAGCACACCGGTCTTCATGGTGTCGGACAGGGCCGGCATCCGGATGGGTTCACGCATGGGTCGGTTCTCCTAAAGATACGGCAAGGCAGATGCCTACGCCCAAGCCATGCCATTCATGAGCGTTTTCACAAAGAGGACGCAGAGCGCGTAGAGGGGAAAAGCATGGACCGTTCATGGGACAGGGCGTGAAGTGTGCTGCCGGGCTCGGCCGATGGGAGGCCGTCGTCTTGCGGGCGCGATCGAAGATGCGCTGTCCACGCGTGCCCGGCCGCCATGGGCCGGTGGCAAATCGACCTCCATGGCGCTCCGCGTTCTCCGCGCCCTCCTTGTGAATCCAATCCGCCTGGAGGCCCAGCGGGACCGCAAGCCATTCTCGGACGGCATCATGTCCCGCACAGGCGCCGGGCGGCGGCCACGATGTCCGAGGGCCGGGGGATGCACTGAGCCTCCGAGGTGCCGTTGTAGGGGGTGGGGAGCTCGCGCCCGCCGAGCCGGGCCGGTGGGACGTCCAGGTGGTAGAAGCAGCGCTCGGCCAGCTCCGCGGCGATCTCCGCCCCGGAACCGGCGAAGCGGCTGTCTTCCTCCACCACCAGCAGGCGATGGGTCTGCTCCACGGAGGCTACACAGGTGTCCCAGTCGATGGGGCGCAGGCTGCGCAGGTCGATGACGGTGGCCTCGATTCCCTCCTCGGCGAGTTGCGCGGCGGCACGCAGGGAAAGGTCCAGCATGCGCGAGTAGGCGACGATGGTGAGGTCGCGCCCTTGGCGATGCACGCGCGCCCGGTGCATGGGCGGCGCCTCGGCCTCCAGATCCACGGGTCCCTTGCTGAAATAGAGGAGCTCGTGCTCGATGAACACGATGGGTTCGTCGCTGCGAATGGCCTGGCGCAGCTGCCACCAGGCATCCTGCGATGTGGCCGGCACGGCGATGCGCAGCCCGGGGACGTTCATGTACATCTGCTCCAAGCGTTGAGAGTGTTGGGCCGCCAGCTGCTTGGCCACACCGCCTGGCATACGGATCACCAGCGCCATGGGGAACTGTCCCCCGGACATGAAGGGCACCTTGGCCGCCATGTTGACGATGGCATCCAGCGCCAGGAGGGAGAAGTTGATGGTCATGATCTCCACCACCGGGCGCATACCCACCAGCGCCGCGCCCACTCCCAATCCGGTGAAGCTGCCCTCGGAGATGGGGGTGTCGCGCACGCGCCATTCCCCATACCGGGCGTACAGCCCCTCGGTGACCCGGTAACTGCCCCCGTACAGACCCACGTCCTCGCCCAGGATGAATACCGACTCGTCCAGGGCCATCTCGGCGTCCAGCGCCCGGTTGAGCGCTTGCCAATAGAGCATCTCCTCGGCCATCAGATGAGCACCTCCCCGTTGCGGTTGCAGTCCAGGGCGGCCTGGGCGTCGGCCAAGGTGGGCTCCGGGCTGGCCGCGGCGAAGGCCACCGCATCCTCCACCACCTGAGTCACCTCGGCCTTGAGCGCGTCGAGCTGGGCAGCGGTGAGGCGCCCCGCGTCGTTCATGGCCCCGATCAGTCCTTCAATGGCGTCGGGGCCCGCGGCGGCGATCTCCTCCGGCGTGGGATAGCGGGGCAGGGTCTCGGCGATGGCCACGGTGATGGGGTCCTTGCGCTCGTAGGCCTGCACCTCCACCTTGGGGCGGTAGGTCCCCGGGTCGGCCATGGAGTGGCCGCGGTAGCGGTAGGTCTCGCACTCGATGAGCCGAGGGCCGGTCTCGCTGCGGATCTCCCCCAGGGCCTCGGCCGTGGCCTGGTACACGGCCATGACGTCCATCCCGTCCACGCGCCGCGCCGGGATGCGATGGGCGCAGGCCCGTTTGTAGACCTCCGCCACGGCCGAATGGCGGTGGATCTCGGTGCCGATCTGATAGCGATTGTTCTCGCACACGAACAGCACCGGCAGGCGCCACAGGGCGGCCATGTTGAGCGACTCGTGAAAGGTGCCTTGATTGACGGCGCCGTCGCCGAAGAAGCAGATCACCGCCTCGGGCAGCCCCCGCATGGCCACGGCGTAACCGATGCCGATGGCCACGGGGTAGGTCTCGCCCACGATGGCATAGCCGCCCATGAAGCGCCGTTCCCGGTCGAACAGGTGCATGGAGCCCCCCATGCCCCGGCTGCAGCCGTGGCGGCGGCCGAACAGCTCGGCCATGACCCGCCGGGGCGGGATGCCCCGGACCATGGCGTGAACGTGTTCACGGTAGGTGCTGACGATGTAGTCGGAGGGCTCGGCGGCGTGGAGCACCCCCACGGCCACGGCCTCCTCGCCCGGATACAGGTGCAGGAAGCCGGCGATGTTGCCCTTGGTGTACTCCTCGGCGGCGCGCTCCTCGAAGGCGCGGGCCAGCAGCATGTCCCGCAGCATGGCCAGCTGGGTCTCGCGGTCCATGGGCTCAGTCCTGCGCCGGGCCGGCGAACTCGTCCACGGCCTCGAGCAGCGGCGTCATGTACATGTAGGCCGGTCCGCCGTGCATGATCACTGCCATGAACCCGGCCTCGACGATCTCGTCGCGCGTGGCCCCAGCGGCCACCGCTTGCTCCACGTGGAAGGCGATGCACCACTCGCACTGGGCGGCCACCGCCAGCGCCACGTTGATGAGCTCCTTCATGCGCAGGTCGATGGCCCGGCCGGCCTCGGCCTTCTGCAGAAAGCCCAGGAAGGCACGGGTCTCGGTGGGATAGTCGCGCTCCAGGCGCTCCGTGAGTGCCGCGACGTCTTTCAGCCTGTCTCTCATTCAGCCCATGGGACGACCTCCGTCACTGGGTT
>JALVEU010000254.1 GCA_027030565.1 Gammaproteobacteria bacterium
GAGATCTTCAACACCGACCAGGGCAGCCAGTTCACCAGCGAGGCGTTCACCGGTGTGCTAAAACAGCATGACATCCTCATCAGCATGGATGGCAAGGGGCGCTGGGTGGACAATGTCTTCGTCGAGTGTAGAACGACACCCTAACCTGAGGTTAACGCGACATCCAGATTTACGCACCTTCCCCCGGGATGAGCGTCCCGGTAAACCTCTACGGCGTGTGTTCCCGGAAGGGAGGAAGGCGCCGTGGCCAAACTGTCTCGGGAGGCGCGTATGAGCATCAAGGTATTGACGGACAAGGGAGTTTCGAACCGGGAGGCGGCCCGTCTGCTGGGTGTCAGCGAGGGCTGCGTGCGCTACCACCGGCGCCGCCAGGCGGCGGGGGCGGTGGATCGGCGCAGCCGCCAGGTGCGCCAGGCAGCGGCCTTTCAGGCGGCCATCGATGCCTGGCTGGCGGCCCGGGGCGAGCAGGCGCCGGACAACGTGGCGGAGCTCCATGCCTGGCTGGTCTCGGAACACGGCTATCCGGGGAGTCTGCGCTCGCTGCAGCGGTATGTGCGCGAAGCCTTTCCACCGCCGCCGAAGCGGGCCCGGCGCCGGGTGGAGACACCGCCGGGCGCCCAGGCCCAGGCTGACTGGGCGGTGTTCCCCGGGGTCTGGGTGGGCGGCCGCCAGGAGGACCTGCTGGCCTTCGAGATGCAGTTGTCGTGGTCGCGCTATCCAGCGCTGGTCTGGTCGAGGCGCAAGCACGAGCTGGCCTGGCTGTCGGTCCACAATGAGGCCTTCCGCCGCCTGGGCGGGATCCCGGCCAGTGTGCGGATCGACAACGAGAAAACCGCGGTGGTGCACGGTGCCGGGGCCTGGGGGAGGATCCACCCGGCGTATCGGGCGTATGCCCGCATGGTGCGCTTCCATATCGACGCCTGCCCGCCCCGTGCGCCCCAGGCCAAGGGGAAGGTGGAGCGTCGCATCCGGGATCACCGCTCGGGCCTGGACCCCTACCGGCGCCATTGGAACAGCCTCGCCGAGCTGCAGGCGGTGACCGACGACCGGATCCGGCAGTTGGCCCGGCGCCGGCGCTGTCCGGCCACCGGCACCGATGTGGAGGCGAGCTGGCAGCGGGAGCTGGCGTATCTGGCGCCGGTGCCGGTGCTGCCGGAGCCCTTCGACCAGGTGGGCGAACGCCGCGTGGGGGACGACTGCCTGGTGTCGTTCGAGCATCGCAGTTACTCGGTCCCCTTCCGGTATGTCGGCCGACGGGTGGAGGTGCGGGGCTGCGCCGAGACCATCCAGATCCTGGCGGATGGCCAGGTGGTGGCCACCCATCCCCGCCACACCGATGCCCGGCTGGTGCTGGACCCGACACACTTCGAGGGCCCCTCGACGGAGACGGTCATCGCCCCGCCGCCCCTGGGGCGGATGGGGGCCCGGTTGCAGCAACTGGCGGCGCTCCCACCGGAGCAGCGCCCCCTGGACCTGTACGCCGCCCTGGCGGAGGTGGCCCGATGACCGCCCGGGCCCGGCCCAGGGTCGACCTGGACACCACCGTCGAGCGCCTGCAACGGCTGGGGCTGCTGCATGCAGCCGAACACCTGGGCGAGCGGCTGGAACAAGCCAGCAAGGACAACCTGGCACCGCACCGCTTCCTCGACCGGCTGCTGGCCGACGAGCTCAGCGAGCGCGAGCAACGCCGGGTCAGCACCTCCCTCAAGCTCTCCGGCCTGCCCACCGGGCAGACGCTGGGCAATTTCGACTTCGCCTTCCAGCCGGCCATCGAGCGTTCCCGCATCGAAACCCTGGCCACCTGTGCCTGGCTGCGGGCCCGCGAGACCCTGCTCATCCAAGGCCCGCCGGGCGTGGGCAAGACCCACCTCGCTGTCGGCCTCGGCGTCAAGGCCGTGGAAAACGGCTTCTCGGTCCTGTTCCTGCGCCTCGAGGAACTGATCGCGGCCCTCAAGCGCGATGCAGACCTGCCACCGGCCAGGCTCCGCCGGCGCAAGTACCTCAATGTGGCCCTGCTCATCATCGACGAAATGGGCTTCGAACCCATGGACCGCCAGGCCGCCTCGTTGTTCTTCCGCCTTGTCGGCTACCGCTACGGCCGGGGCTCGATCCTGATCACCACCAACAAGGGGATCAAGGACTGGCCCGAGCTCCTGGCCGGTGACGAGGTCCTGGCCACCGCCATCCTGGACCGGCTGTTGCATCACAGCCACGTCATCAACATCAAGGGCCGAAGCTACCGGCTGCGCGACCTGGAACAGGCCATCTCCATGAGGCCCTGATCCGTGTCCCGCAGCCATCACGACAGGTGCGTAAAAGTGGGTGTCGCCTTAGCGCGTAAATCTGGGTGTCGCTTGACAATCCACGCC
>JALVEU010000255.1 GCA_027030565.1 Gammaproteobacteria bacterium
GCCCAGGCCCTCACCGACTGTACCCTGTGTGCGTTCCCCCGCAGCCGCCTGGCCGAACTCTTTCGCGCCCGACCGGAGGTGGCCACTCAGTTCGCATGGATGGCCGCCCGCGACATGCGCCTGTGCCAGGAACACCTCACCGGCCTGGGCAAGAAGCCGGCGCGTGAACGCATCGCCTATCTGCTGCTCGAGATCTACCACCGGCAGCGCCACATCGGCGAGGCCACAGGTCGCCTAGTACCCGGACAGCGACTGGCGGTTCCCATCACGCAGGAAGACATCGCAGACGCCGTGGGACTCACGCCGGTCCACGTGAGCCGCACCTTGAGCCAGATGCGCGCCGAAGGGCTCATCGCTTGCGCCAAGGGTGAGATGACCATCATGGACGAGGCCGCTCTGCGCGAGATCGCCGAGTTCGATCCGCAGCTCCTCCAGGCCCGCCCGCTCCTCTGAGCGTCCAGCACACGCCTGCGCCAGGGCCTTAACCTACATGCTGGCGCAGCGGCCGTCCGTGGCTTAAGATTGATATTAAGCAAAACCCGCGTGACCGGAGCGAGCGCAGAAAACTTCTGCTGAGTCGGGCGATCGGCCTGGTGCTTCCCGGCCCTGCCGGGAAGGTGTCTTCCAGACCTGGGATGCATCGGATCCGGTCACGCTCATGGACTGAAGAGCAACGAGGATCGCGATGATTTCCCTTCTCTCCAAGACGAAACTCTGGTTGGTTCTCGCCGCCTCCCTGGTGTTCGTTGCAGCGACGTTCACACGGGTGGGTGCCGACAAAAACGAGGCCGAAAAGCAGTCCACCGCGGCGGTGGGGACCGCACCCCCAGTGGAAGTGGTGACGGTCCAGCGTGCCGCCGTGGGCGGTGTGGCGGCCGTGGGCGGGACCGTGCAGCCGGTCGACACGGTGAAGCTCACCGCCCAGATCCCGGGTCGCGTGCTCTACGTGGCTGGCGACGTGGGCAGCCGCCACAAGAAGGGCGAGGTGCTGGTGCGCATCGACGACGAGGAGTTACAGGCCAAGCTGCGTGAGGCCATGGCCGCGGAGGCCTCGGCGCAAGCGCAGATTCGGGCCGCGTGGGCCCAGTACCAGCGCGAGCTGGCCTCCCCCAGCAAGAACCGGACGATGGCGGGATTCGGTTTTCCGGCCATGTTCGACGACTTCTTCGCCGAGCCCTTGGAGAGCTTCGCCGGCACCCGGCACCCGGGGGTGGAGCGGGGTGTCGACGTCTATTCGCGCCAGATCCAGATCGAGCAGGCCCAGCACGCCCTGGCTCAGGCCCAGGCGCGCATCCGGCAGATCCAGTCGAAGATCCGCGACGCGGAAAGCATTGCTCCCTTCGACGGGGCCATCGCCGCCAAGTACGTGGAGGAGGGCGACACGGTACAGCCGGGTCAGCCGCTGATCGACTACGTGGATCCCACACGCCTGGAGGTGGTCTCGGACGTTCCGGTCGGTCTGCGTCCGGCGTTGCATGAAGGCGCGCGCGTTCAGGTCCGCATCGGTGGCCGGGTCGTTCCGGGTATCGTGCGCAGGATTGCGCCGGTGGCCGATCCGGTGCGCCATACGGTCCACGTGAAGGTGGCCCTGCCCGAAGGGGTGCAGGCAGAGGCCGGCCAGTACGCCGAGCTCCTGATCCCCGATCCCCGTGCCCAGGGGGTACCGGCCCTGATCATCCCGCAGAGCGCGGTAGTGGAAAAGGGTGGCCTGCACTATGTGTTCGTGGTGGATGACAAGAATCGGGCCGTATTGCGCCTGGTGCGTCTGGGTGAGCCCTACGGCCAGGGCATGGTGATGGTCCTGGCCGGCCTTTCGGAGGGGACGAAGATCGTCAAGTCGCCGCCGCCCGGGCTGAAATCGGGTCAGCAGATCTGATCCAGTGGGACTCATACCGTGCGTCCAACAGGGCGCGCGGTACCCTGACGCCAGGCCGAGCGGTCCCGGTCCGTTGAGATAAAGAACAAACACAGGGGTTGGAGCATGGCTGCTGACAAGAAGCCGCATCTGGGCGTAGCGGGCGCCACCGCCCACTATTTCATCAATTCGCCGCTGACGCCGATGATTTACATCGGCATGCTGGCCATGGGGCTCATGGGGCTTGTCTTCACCCCTCGCCAGGAGGACCCGCAGATCTCGGTGCCCATGATCGACATCATGGTGGCCTATCCGGGTGCGAGCTCCGAGCAGGTGGCTGCCCGGGCCGTGGAGCCCCTGGAGCGGGCCATCAGTGAGATCCCGGGGATCAAGCACGTCTACTCCATCTCGCAGCACGAAGGCGCCATCATCATCGCGCGCTTCAAGGTGGGCCAGGATCTCGAGGAGTCCATCGTCAAGGTTCACGACAAGATCCAG
Source organism: Gammaproteobacteria bacterium (assembly GCA_027030565.1). GTDB lineage: Bacteria > Pseudomonadota > Gammaproteobacteria > JAJDOJ01 > JAJDOJ01 > JALVEU01. Next base: position 2,354 of record JALVEU010000255.1, read on the forward strand.
TCCAACAAGGACCGACTACCCCAGGGCGTCCAGCCTCCGGTGGTCAAGCCGGTGAGCATCGACGACGTGCCGATCGTGACCCTGACCATGTGGACCGATTCTCCGGCGGTGGATGGGGGTACGTTGCGCACCTTGGGGGTCAACGTCCTGCAGGAGCTCAAACAGGTCCCCAACACGGGCAAGGGTTTCGTGGTCGGGGGTCGCCATCGGGAGATCAAGGTCCAGGTGTATCCCGAGCGGCTGTCCGGGTATGGGATCAGTCTGGACCAGATCGCGCAGACCATCCGAACCGCAAACCGGGCCCAGGGTGCCGGCAAGGTGGAGCAGGCGGGCACCCAGCTCAAGGTGTATGCAGGCGGTTACCTGAAAGGCGCAGACGATGTGGCGAGCCTGGTGGTGGGCACGCGCCAGGGCAAACCGGTATTCGTGCGTGACGTGGCCGACGTGACCGAGGGCCTCAACGAGCCCGACAACGTGGTTTCGTACTACACGGGTCCGGCCTACGAGGAGGCCTATCATCGCAAACTGTTCGCCATGGGGGAGCCCGCGGTCACCGTGGCCATGGCCAAGAAGATCGGCACCAATGGGGTGGTGGTGGCCGATGCCATCCTGGAGAAGGTGGAGGCGCTCAAGGCCACCCTGATCCCGCCCGAAGTGCACGTGGAGGTCACGCGCAACTACGGCGAGACTGCCAACGAGAAGGTCAACGAACTGCTGTTCAAGCTCATCGTCGCCACAGGCATCGTGATGATCCTGGTGTGGCTCACCCTGGGCTGGCGCCCGTCCGTGGTCGTGGGGCTGGTGATCCCCAACGTCATCCTGCTCACGGTGTTCGCGGCCTGGGTCTACGGCATGACCATCGACCGGGTGAGCCTGTTCGCCCTGATCTTCGCCATCGGCATCCTGGTCGACGACGCCATCGTCGTCATCGAGAACATCTATCGCCGCTGGCTGATGGCCGGTACCACAGACATCGACACAGCCGTGGATGCGGTGCGCGAGGTGGGCAATCCCACCATCGTGGCCACATTCACCGTGGTGGCGGCCCTGATGCCCATGGCCTTCGTACGCGGTCTCATGGGACCGTACATGGCCCCGATCCCCAAACTCGGCTCCACGGCCATGATCGTCTCGCTGTTCGCGGCGTTCGCGTTCACCCCCTGGTTCGCCGTGCGCATCAAGCCGTCTATACACAAGCTGGAGAAGGCGGAGAAAGGCGAACATCGCTTCCAGCAGCGCCTCAACTGGTTCTTCCACCACACCCTGAGCCCGCTGATTCGCAGCCGGGTACTGGGCTATGCCTTCCTCATCTTTCTGATCGTGGCCTTCTTCGCCAGCATGGCGCTGTTCTACACCACCGACGTCACGGTGAAGATGCTGCCCTTCGACAACAAGCCGGAGTTCAGTGTAGTGGTGAACATGCCCGACGGCACGGCCTTGGCGGAGACGGAGAACTTGAACCGTGCCCTGTCGGAGGCGCTGCTGGAGATCCCCGAGGTCACGGCGTTACAGACCTATTCCGGTACGGCCCGTCCCTTCGATTTCAACGGCATGGTCCGTCACTACTATCTGCGCGACAAGCCGTGGCAGGGCGAGATCCAGGTGCAGTTGCTCAACAAGTTCGAGCGCGAGCGCACCAGTCACGAGATCGCCACTGAAGCACGTGAGCTCCTCACCCCCATCGCACAACGCCATGGTGCCAAGTCCATTGCGGTGGTGGAGATGCCACCGGGTCCGCCGGTGCTCGCCCCCGTGGTGGCGGAAGTCCACGGGCCCGACCGCCAGACTCGCGTTCAAGTAGCCGAAGATCTGCTGAAGATCTTCAAGGAAGTCCCCGATCTTGCCGATGAGGACACCTATATCGCGACCCCTTACGAGGTCTGGCGCTTCGAGGTGGACACCCAGAAGGCCACCCGCCGGGGGGTGGACGTGGACACCATCGTGCGCAACGTGGCCATGGCCATGGGCGGATACAAGGTGGATGCCATCAAGACCGGCACGGCCATCGAGCCCGTGTGGATCGTGATTGAGGTCCCGCTGGCCGCACGAGCAGCCGTGGAGCGGCTCACCGATCTGCCCATTCCCTCGGCCAAGGGCACCATGGTGCCTCTGGGTGAGCTTGGACGGTTCGTGCGCGCGCCGCAGGATCCGCTGATCTTTCACAAGGATCTGCGGCCCATCGAATATGTGGTGGGCGAACCGGTGGGACGTCTGGAGGCGCCCATCTACCCCATGCTCGACATCGGGAAAAAGCTCGAAGAGTACGTGGCCCCCGACGGCGTCAAGGTCGAGACCTATTGGATCGGCCCGCCGCCCAACGACGATCACTCCGCGCTGGAGTGGAGCGGCGAGTGGACCATCACATACGAGACCTTCCGCGACATGGGGATGGCCTTCGGCGCCGCGCTCGTGGGCATCTACATGCTGGTGGTAGGCATGTTCGGCAACTTCGTCGCCCCGGCCATCATCATGGCGCCCATTCCATTGACCCTGTTGGGCATCGTGCCCGGGCATTGGCTCATGGGCGCGCATTTCACGGCCACTTCCATGATCGGGTTCATTGCCCTGGCGGGCATCATCGTACGCAATTCGATCCTGCTGGTGGATTTCTCCATCCACGCCCTGGCCGAAGGGAAGACGCTGGAGGAGGCGGTGATCGGGTCCTGTGTCGCCAGGACACGCCCCATCCTGATCACGGCCTTTGCCCTGGTGGGCGGCTCCTCGGTGATTCTCACGGATCCCATCTTCCAGGGCATGGCGGTCTCCTTGCTGTTCGGGGTGCTGATCTCCACATTGCTCACCCTGGTGGTCATTCCGTTGGGCTGCATCAGTGTGGGAGAGGAGAGGCTCTGTCCGGCAGCCTCGGGCAGTGGCGCCGTGGCGCGCGCCACGGGTGCGGCGGCACAGCCCGGTGAACCGGTGCCCGGGACCAATCCAGCTCCGGCCACGCCTGTGCACTTGGAGCCCGCCGCCAATCCCGGCCCGTCTGCGGCGGCACCCGAAACGTCCCGGGGCGAAGAACAGCAGGATGAAGACGCCCACAAGCCCCGCACGCTCGACCGTCCCCAGGGCGCCAAGGATGATCTCAAACGGATCTCGGGGATCGGGCCGAAGATCGAGGCGCTGTTGAACGAAGCCGGGATCTATCACTTCTGGCAGATCGCCGAATGGGGACCGGCGCAGATGGCCTGGATCGATCGGTATATCAAGTTCCCCGGCCGTGTCGAGCGTGAGGACTGGGTGGGCCAGGCCAAACGCATCCTGGAGGAGCAGGGCAGTGGCGAGCCCACTGACTGACCACGGATTGGCCCTTGGCTTGGTGGCCAGTCGCTGGACGGGGCCCCGTTCCGGCTTGCCAGCGGCGCTTAATCGAGATTAAGTTGCGATTGCTCCGCGCTGTGCTATGTTGTGCGGGCCGCCTGCCCGCCGCGTCCGGGGCGGGCCCGAGAAACAGAACGAAGCCACCCGGAGAGGGGGAGAACACCCATGAATCAGTTGTCACCCGAAGAAGAAAAGGCCATTCTGGCCTCTTCACCCAGGGGGACCTGGGCCCTTCTGCTCGTCATCCTTGCAGCCATGGCCGTGGGTTGGGCAGCGCTCTTCGTGCTGTTCCTATCCCACGGCCCCGTGAGCTGAATCATCGGCTCTGCGAACGCCGTGGCGGCTTTCTGCCGTACGGCGCGGCTGCCTGCTGCCCCATCCGTTGAGGAGGACCGCTGATGCACGTTGATCCCCTGGAGAAGAAATGGGCGGTGCTGACCGTCAGCCTGATGATCCTGAGCATGATCATCTTGGGTTTCTTTGCCCTGGAGGCACACATCCGGCCACCGAGCAACGTGGAGACCATCGACTCCACGCGGCTGCACCTCACCGAGGAATTCGCAGAGGACAACCTGGGGGTCAAGACCGCTGCCGACGGGACCGTGCACGTAACCATGGTGGCGGCCCGTTACGGGTTCTTTCCCAGAGAGGTCGTCGTGCCGCAAGGGGTCCCGGTGACCATACGCATCGCCAGCGCCGATGTGCTGCACGGCCTCCACGCCCCGGGGACCAACTTCAACACCATGGTCGTGCCGGGGTACGTCTCACAGCTCACCACGGAGTTCCCGCGGGCGGGGGAGTATCCGGTGATGTGCAACGAGTTTTGTGGGCTGGGCCACGACTACATGTGGTCGCGGCTGAAGGTGGTGCCCAAGGACGAGTTTCAAGCTAACGGCTGAGGGGGACGAGCATGGTCAACAGTGAGACGCGTGGTCTGGTCCTCGCCCACTTCTGGGTGGCTTTCCTGGCTTTCGTGGCAGCAGCCCTCCTGGGGCTCTATCAAGTCGCCGAGCGCAGCGGATTGTTCCCCGCGCTCGAATCCAATGTGCTGTATTTTGGCTCTGTTTCCACGCACGGCGTTCTCATGGGCTTCGTGCTCACCACCTTCTTTGCTATGGGCTTTGGCTACTATTGCGCGTCGCAGAGCCTGGGCAGGCCCATCTGGAACCGCGGTATGGCCTGGTTCGGATTCTGGCTCTCCCTGGTCGGGACGGCGATGGCGGCGGTGGCGCTGCTGAGCGGCCAAGCATCGGTTCTGTACACCTTCTATCCTCCGTTGCAGGCCAGCCCGTTGTTTTACCTTGGGGCCACGCTCTTAGTGGTCGGGTCTTGGTTCTGGTGCCTGGAGATGGTGATGACCATGCGGGCCTGGAAACGGGATAATCCGGGTAAACCCGTGCCGCTGGCGATGTTCGGCAATGCGGTCAACGGGACCCTGTGGTTCGTCACCAGCCTCGGTGTGGCGCTCGAGGTGCTCTTTCAGTTGTTGCCGTGGTCGCTTGGCCTCAAGGAGACCGTGGACGTAGGGCTAGCCCGCACGCTGTTTTCCTGGACCCTGCACGCCATCGTCTATTTCTGGCTGCTTCCGGCCTACATCGCCCTGTACACACTGGTGCCAAAGGCGGCGGGCGGACGCCTGTTCAGCGACGAAATGGCGCGCATCGCCTTCATCATGCTCCTGGTTTTCGGAATCCCCATCGGGTTCCACCACCTCTACATGGATCCCTTCCAGGCGGCCGGGTGGAAGTTCCTGCACATGACAGGCACCTTCATGGTCGCGGTGCCCTCGTTCCTCACCGCCTTTACCGTTACCGCCTCCCTCGAGCTCGCAGGCCGGCTGCGGGGCGGCAAGGGGCTGTTCGGCTGGATCGCCGCCCTCCCGTGGACGAATCCCATCGTGCTGGCGGGCATCCTGTCGCTCCTGCTCCTCTCGGTGGGTGGTTTCGGGGGGATCATCAACGCCAGTTATTCCATGAATTCGCTGGTTCACAACACCCAGTGGGTCACGGGGCACTTCCATCTGATCTTCGCCGGCACTTCGGTGATCATGTACTTCGGGATCGCCTACTATGTCTGGCCGCGATTGACCGGAAAGCCCTTGTTCTCCGAACGACTGGCGCGCGTGCAACTTTGGAGTTGGGCGATCGGGATGGTGGTCCTGACCTTTCCCTGGCACGCGCTCGGTCTGCAGGGCCAGCCGCGCCGCATCTCGGCGACTCCCTATGACAGTCCGCTGGTCGCCACCTGGCAGCTCAACGAGATCCTCATGATCGTGGGTGGGATCATCCTGTTCATCTCGGCCGTATTGTTGATCGTGAACTTGGCAGCGAGCCACGGGGCCCAGGGTGCAGCGGAGGTGAGCGGTTCGGAGTTCGCCGAGCCGGCGCAGCCTCTCCTCCGCCTGCCGGGGGCACTCAACGGTGTGGGCTTCTGGTTCGTCGTCGTGGCGGTCTACATGATCGTGAGCTACGGCTATCCCATCGCCCAGTTCTTCCTGATGGAAACCTACGGCGCATTCCCCTGGAGCATCTGACCATGAAGACGGCACTGTGCATGATCGCAATGGTGGGCATCTCGGGTTGGGCCACGATGGGGGTGGCGGGTCCCTCCTCCAACGTGGCCTGGGACAGCGCCACCCGCCAGCTCGTAGCAAATGGGGACCCGGAGGCAGGCAAGGCCAAGGCGGGTGCCTGCGCCGGCTGTCACGGGGCAGACGGCATCGGCACCAGTCCTCAGTTCCCCAATCTCGCCGGCCAGCTCGCCGCCTATCTCTACAAACAGCTTCGCGACTACAAGGACGGTACGCGCGCAGACGATGCGGTAATGCCGGGCATGGTGGCTTCCCTCTCGGACCAGGACATGGCCGACCTGGCAGCCTATTATGCCGGTCTGCCTCCGGCGCCAGCCCAGGGGCCCGGCGACGATAGTGTGGCGGAGCTTGCCGACGGAGTCGGCGGGACGCGCGATTTCGCACCCTGCGGGGCCTGCCACGGTAGCAAGGGCGAGGGCAAGATCGTCCATGTGCCCGCCTTGGCGGGGCAAAAGCCAACCTACCTTGAGGCGACGTTGCAGAACTATAAGTCGGGCAAGCGGGCCAACGACGTGTATGCGAGGATGCGCAGCATCGCCCAGTCGCTCACCGATGCCCAGATCAAGGCCTTGGCGGCCTACTACGCTGCCAAGCAGCGCTAGCACGATCTTCCGCGTTCGCCCCGGTGCGGCCCGTTTTGGGCCGCCGCCCTGGGGGTGGGCGCGATCATAATGGCGTCAGAGACACGCCGCTGCTACCACTGCGGCAACCCGGTGCCCCGGAGTGGCGCACCTGTGCTGCAGATCCAGGGACGGGAGGAGGCCTTTTGTTGTGAGGGGTGTCGGGCGGTGTGCGCGGCAATCCTGGAGGCCGGGCAAGGCGACTACTATCGCTTCAGAGAGCAGCCCGGCGGCTCGCCGGGTGGCGCAACGGATCCGGACCTGCTGAAAAGCCTCTCTCTGTACGACCGTCCCGAACTGCAAAGCAGCTTCGTGCGTCGCGGATCGGGTTGGCTGGAGGCCACGCTGGCCCTGGAGGAGGTCCGCTGCGCGGCCTGCCTGTGGCTCAATGAACAGCATCTGCGCGGGCTGGACGGTGTGCTCGATGCGACGGTGGACTTCACTACGCACCGGGCTCGCGTGCGTTGGGATCCCGAGCGCATCGCGCTGAGCGAGATCCTGCGCGCCATCGCGGCCATCGGCTACGTGGCCCGACCTCTGGATCCCCGCCGGATGCAGGAGCTGGCGCCCGTCCGCAAGCGCCGCAACGTGGAGCGGATCCTGTTCGCCGGTATCGTGGGCATGCCGGTGATGCAGGTGGCGTTTGCCACCTACTTGATGGGCGAGCCGGGGCCTTCTGGGGCGCTGCCCATGTGGGTGACCATCGGACGCTGGAGCAGTCTGGTCGCTACCGCGGCGATCCTGGTCTATTCGGCCCAGGACTTTTTCATCGGTGCGTGGCGCGATCTGAGGCACCGTCGGCTGGGTATGGACGTACCCATCGTCATCGGCCTCGCTGTGGCTTGGTGGGGCAGCGCCTATGCCACCTGGACGGCCCGGGGCGAGGTTTATTACGACTCCATCGTGATGTTCGTCGTGCTGGTGCTGCTGGCCCGCCACCTGGAGCTTCGTTCGCGGTTGGATGCGGTGCGCGCACTGGACCGGCTCGCACGAGTCGTCCCCAGGACGGCCCGGTTCCTCGATGAACGTGGCACGGAGCGCTGGGTGCCCGTGACCGATCTGGCGCCGGGTGACCGGATCCGCGTGCGGCCCGGGGAGACCGTGCCCGTGGACACCCAGGTCGTCGAAGGGCAGGGCGATGTGGACGAGTCCCTGCTTACCGGCGAGGCGCGACCGCTGCACAAAACCCTCGGGGACGGCGTTCCAGGAGGCGCGCTGAATCTGGATCAGCCGCTGACTTTACGGGTGGTCCGATCCTGGGAGGCCTCGGCCCCGGCGCAGATCCAGCGACTGGTGGAGGAGGGCGCGCGACTGCGTCCGCGGTATGCGCTCCTGGCCGAACGGGCCGCCACGGCGTTCGTCGCGGTGGTGTTGGGAATCGCTGTGCTCGCGGCCGCGTTCTGGTGGTGGTATGAGCCCGAGCGGCTGATCCCCAACCTGGTGGCGGTGCTCATCGTCACTTGCCCTTGTGCGCTGGCCTTGGCGACTCCTGTGGCGGCGACGCTGGCCGCCGCCCGCCTGATCCAGGCCGGGGTGCTGGGCCTGCGGATGGACAAGCTGGAGACCCTGGCGACCGCCGAGGTGCTGGCGTGTGACAAGACCGGCACGTTGACGGAAGGGCGGCCGCGTGTCGTAGAGGTGGCGACACTGCACCCCATGCCGGCAGGTCTGGATCCCATGGACTTGGCGGCTGCCCTGGAGTCCGCCTCGGAGCATCCATTGGCTCGCGCGTTTCGAAGTGCACGTCCCGAAGCGCCGCTTCCGGCCGAGGCCTTGCGTAACCATCCTGGACAGGGGGTTTCGGGGGAGGTGCTGGGTCGCCGCTGGCGTCTTGGGCAGCCGCGGTTTGTGCTGGGCGGGCGGGCACCCGGGCCGCTGCTGACCGAACGCATCCGCGCGCTTCGGCAGGCGGGACACACGGTGCTCCTCCTGGCCCCGGTAGGCGGTGATCCGGTGGCCCTGTTCGGGGTGACCGATCCACCCCGCGAAGGCCTGCCGGCATTCCTGTCGGCGATGCGCCGATCCGGGATCCGGCGCATCGCGGTGCTCAGTGGCGATCACGCGCAGGGCGTGGCTCGTTTTGCGGCCCGTCTCGGCATCGGGGAGGCCCATGGGGAGCTGCGGCCGGTGGACAAGCTGCGATGGATCCGGCAGGTGCAGGGCCGTGGGCAACGGGTGCTCATGGTGGGGGACGGTATCAACGATGCCCCGGTGCTGGCGGCCGCCGATGTGTCGGTCTCCTTTGGCTCGGCGACCGAAGCGGCGCAGGCCAGCAGCGATTTCCTGATCCTGGGCCGCAGTCTGTCCGTGCTCGGGCAGGCCCGGGATCTTGCTCGGCGCACGCGTCGTATCGTGCTTCAGAACCTGCTCTGGGCCGCCGGGTACAATCTCGCCGCGGTACCCTTGGCGGCCGCCGGGTTCGTCCCTCCGTGGGCCGCTGCCGTCGGCATGTCCCTGAGCTCCCTGCTGGTGGTGGGCAACGCGCTGCGCCTCCGGGCCCCGAAGACCGCCGGAGGAGGCGTTTCTCGCAGCACTGGGTTTGAGCTCACCCCTTCCGAGTCTGCACGTAACAGTAGCCCCAGGGTCGCCCTGCACTGAGCGCTGCCAGGCGGTCCAGGAGACCAGGGGTAGGGACCGCCTCGGCCTCGTGGATCTCCGTGACCTCCAGTCTCCAGCGGGCCACACAGGCCGATCGCCGCCAGTCCAATGCGGACCAGGGTGCGGGTGTCCCGCAACTCGCGCAACGGGACACCGCGGTGGGATCCGGGGGCGGTCTGGGGGGGCGACCGGGTGCCATGAATCCCTTGCGGCAGTGCGGGCAACGGGGTGGTTTGACGTTGTCTCCGGCGATCAGGATCGGGACTGGCGTCTGGTGTGGCACGTGGATGTGGGTGAAGGGCGTCTGCTGCGCGTCGGGCTCGAGGCGAAGCCACGGTGAGCAGCCCAGGAAGCTCACCCATTCCATGAACCGGGAACCCACGCGATATCGGCAGGCATCCAGGGCCGGCCCGACGAAGCCGATCTCACGCAGCCCTTCCAGCACCGCTGTGGTCTCGGGGACGAAGAAGGGATCGCGCGGATGAAGAATGAGCCGGTGATGCGAAACCGCCACGCTCTGCCGCCTCCGGTCGGATTGACGGGCCCCCTGGATCGGGCCAGACTGGTGCCGTGGCACATTTTGCCGCCTGGAAGGCCGCCATGATAGCCCGTGGTCGCTGTGCCGGGGCCAGACCGCTACCGTCCTTGCGGATTCTGGGGGTGGGGCTCGTTCTGCTTCAGCAGGTCGGCTGCGGGTTGCACGTCTCGGTCTCCTCGGCACCCACGGTGGTGCCCGTGGGCAGTACCGTGATCCTCCACCGGCCTCTCGAGATCCCGCCCGGGACCGCACGGGTGACGCTGCAGCACGGGCGGGTCTCCCACGGCGCTTCGGAGTGGGATCCGGCCTGTCAGTTCACGGTGGATGCGGTGAGCGACGGGCGGCAGCGCATCGAGCCCGATCGTTTTCGGGTGATCGCCTTCATACAGCGCAGGCTTCCCTACGGACTCGGCGCGCGGGGGCTGCGGTTCGCAGCGCTCGGCGGTGGGGGCTTCTTCGGCGGGGGGTTGTTCGACGCCTCGCGGCGAGTGGTCTATCTGAGCTTCATGCGGCTGCGGTCGGCGGCGCAGCCGCAGGTGCGCGCTCTGGAATGCAGGATCACCAGCGACTCCCTAGGTGGTTTCCTGACCCTGGAGCAGATTCGGGAGGCCTTGGGCGAGACGGCCTCGCTCCAGTTTCCGTCTCAGCCTTCGGGCAGGGGTACGCCCGTACCGCCCAGTCCACAATAGCCCCGGGGGTTGCGCGCCAGATACTGCTGATGGTACGGCTCGGCGAAGTAAAATTCCGGCGCATCGAAGATCTCGGTGGTAATGTCCCCCCGGCCCGAGGCCCAAAGCGCCTCCTGGTAACGCTGCTTGGTGGTCCGTGCGGCCTCCATCTGCCGTGGGGTGTAGGTGTAGATTCCGGAACGGTACTGGGTGCCGATGTCATTGCCCTGGCGCATGCCCTGGGTGGGGTCATGGGACTCCCAGAACACCCTGAGCAGCTCTTCATACGCGATAATCCGCGGATCGTAGACTACACGGACCACTTCGTTGTGGCCGGTGAGACCCGTACAGACCTCTTCGTAAGTCGGATTCGGGGTGAACCCTCCGGCATAGCCCACCGCCGTGGTGTACACGCCCGGCAGCGACCAGAAGCGTTTCTCTGCACCCCAGAAGCACCCCATGCCGAACAGGGCGAGCTGTTGCCCCTCGGGGTAGGGCGGCGCCAAGGGCGTGCCCAGCACCAGGTGCCGATCGGGCACCGGCATGGGCTCGGCGCGGCCGGGAAGGGCCTCCTCCGGAGTGGGAAGGGTCACTTTGCGGCGGTAGTCCATGGCGGGTTTCTCGCACGTGGGTCCTCTTTGAGCTTACGGGATCGGGGCCTGTGAATCACCCCGCAGACCATGTGGTGGTCTCGTTCAGGATTACCCTATCCGCAGACCGGCGGGTCCGGCGCATGATGCCGCGTGCCGCGATCGGTCACCGGCGGCGGGTGCAGTGGGCTTGGCCGGCACTGGGGGTGGTGCTTCTCCTGCTCGTGGTGGGCCTGAGCCTGACGCCCCGCCCGCCGCACGTGCCCTTGGGGCCGCACGGCGACAAGCTTGCCCATTGGGTCGCCTACGCGGTGCTCATGGGGTATCACGCCTGGCTGTACCCGGGGCGGTGGATGCGGATGGCCTGGGCGTTGTTTCTGGTGGCGCTGGGGATTGCACTGGAGGGACTCCAAGGCTGGGGCGGTGTGCGCCGGTTCGAATACGCAGACATGGTGGCCGATGCTGCAGGGGTGGCCACTGGACTGGGGCTCGTACTGCTTGCGGTGGCCGTGGGATGTCTTCCTCCATCTCCGTTCCGAACGCCCGCCCTGCGGCCGAGGCGCGGGCGGCGGGTATAATGCGCGGGCCGCTTTCAGCCGCATGAGGAGAAGCCCGGAGTGTCCCTGATTCGTCCCTTTCGCGGGCTGCGCCCGGCGCCCGGACGCGCCGAAGAGGTGCTCGCCCCGCCCTACGATGTCCTGAACACCGAAGAGGCGCGCCAGCAGGCGCAGGGGCGCCCCTGGAGCTTCCTGCACGTCTCCAAACCGGAGATCGATCTGCCGCCAGGGACCGATCCATACAGCGATGCGGTGTATGCCAAGGCCGCTGAGAACATGCGCCGCATGATCGAATCGGGCGTCCTGGTCCGCGACCCGGCCCCGTGGTTGTATGTCTATCGTCTGGAGATGGACGGCCATGTGCAGACCGGGATCGTCGCTGTGGCGTCCGTGCAGGCCTACGATCGCAACCGTATCCGCAAGCACGAGTTCACGCGACCCGTGAAGGAGGACGACCGGGTGCGCCAGATCGAGGCGGTCAACGCGCAGACTGGTCCGGTGCTGCTCGCATATCCGGACCATTCCGAGGTGGATGCCATGCTCGCGGCCTGGACTCGGGCGCATCAACCCGCCGTGGACGTGGTGGCCGCCGACGGTGTGCGGCACAGCCTGTGGGTGGTGGACGATCCCGAGGTGATCGATCGCCTGGTCCAGGCCTTCGAGTCCATGCCGGCCCTCTACATCGCCGATGGGCACCATCGTTCGGCAGCGGCATCCCGGGTCGCCGCTCGCCGCCGTGGATCCGGGCCACCCGATCCCGATGCCTCCACCGAGTATTTTCTCGCCGTGATCTTTCCGGCGCACCAGATGCGCATCCTCGACTACAATCGCGTGGTGCGCGATCTGAACGGCCTGACCCCGCAGGCGTTTCTGGAACGGGTGCAAGAACGCTTCTCCGTGGAACCGGCCAGTGGGCCCGTGCACCCGCAGTCCCCTGGAGAGTTCGGGATGTACCTGGCCGGCCGATGGTATCGCCTGCGGCTGGACCCGAGTCGCATTCCGCAAAACGACCCGGTGGCGCGCCTGGACGTCAGCCTGCTGCAGGACAACCTCATCGGCCCCATACTCGGCATCCAGGACCCACGCACCGACGAGCGGATCGACTTCGTGGGGGGGATTCGCGGGTTGGCGGAGCTGGAGCGCCGCGTGGACAGCGGGGAGATGGCCGTGGGCTTCTCCCTGTATCCCACCCGTATGGAGGACCTCATGGCGGTGGCCGAGGCCGGACGCGTGATGCCGCCCAAGTCCACCTGGTTCGAGCCCAAGCTGGCCGATGGTCTGGTCTCGCATGTCCTGGACTGAGCTCGGCCCGGGTCGAACGGATCCCTTTGACCCATGAGTGAAGCACCCGCCATCCTGATCGCGCCCGACTCGTTCAAGGGGAGCATCAGTGCCGTGCGCTTCTGCGAGATCGCCGAGCGCGTATTCGCCGAGCACCTGCCCGGCGTGGAGGTGATTTCCCGGCCCATGGCCGACGGCGGTGAAGGCACCGTGGAGGCGGTGATCCGCGGTGCGGGCGGCAGTCTGCATACGGAGCGGGTGACCGGCCCCCTGGGCGAGCCCGTGGAGGCCCGATGGGGACTGCTCCCGGACCGGCGCACGGCGGTCATCGAGATGGCGGCGGCGTCGGGTCTCCCGCTGGTTCCGGAAGGGCGCAAGGACCCGTTGCGTGCAACCTCCTATGGCACCGGAGAGTTGATCCGCGCGGCCCTGGACGCCGGTGCACGGCGGCTCATCGTGGGTCTGGGTGGATCGGCGACCAACGATGCCGGCGCCGGAGCCCTGCAAGCGCTCGGACTGAAGCTCTTGGATGGATCGGGAGCCCCATTACCGCCCCAGGCGCGCTCGCTCCTGAAAGTGGCACGCATCGATGCCTCGGAGCTGGATCCCCGATTGGCCGAGACCGAGGTGCTGCTCGCCTCGGATGTGACCAATGTATTGCTCGGCCCCAATGGAGCCACTGCGGTCTACGGGCCCCAGAAGGGCGTGGACGCGGAGCTGCAACCCGTGCTCGAGGAGGCCCTGGCGCGTTTCGCCCGGCTCACCGTGGCGGCCACCGGCACCGACCACCGCGAGACGCCGGGAGCGGGTGCCGCCGGCGGGATGGGGTTCGGTTTTCTGAGCTGGCTGGGTGCGGAGCTGCGCAGTGGTTTCGAGGTGGTCGCCGATCTGGTCGGCCTCCCGGAAGTGTTCGAGTCGGGACGGCTGCGTCTGGTGGTGACCGGTGAGGGTGCCATCAATGATCAGTCCGCCCAGGGCAAGCTTGTGGGTCGCATCGCCCTGCTTTCGTGGGCCCATGGCGTACCGGTGATCGCCCTGGCCGGGGCATTGCAACCCGGTTACGAGGGCCTGTATGCGCAGGGCGTGGCCTCCATGCAGAGCATCGTACCCCGTCCAATGAGCCTGCACGAGGCCATGCGCGATGCCGGGGATCTGCTGGCCGCGCGGGTGCGTGACCTGGCCCATGCGCTGCAGGCTACAGCTTTCGGCGCTTGGCCATGAGCCGGCTGCTGCGGCGCAGCTCGGCGAGGATCTCCTTCTCGAGCCGGTCCAGCTCCTGAATCTTGTTCTTGGCGGCGCCGGCCAGCCAGGTGGCGGTGTCCTTCTTCTTGTTGGCGAAATAGTCCAGGATGAACTGCTCGGAGAGCAACACGTAGCGGATGGCCTTCTCAGGGTCGACCTGGATGAAGGGGTTCTGGGCGATCTGGTAGGCCGACTCCTCTTGTTTGCGGCAGTACGTGTTGAGCAAGAAGTAGAGTGTCATGCGGAACTCGCGACCCATGCGCGATATGCGCGGGCGCGCATATTCGCTGATGCTGGCGTCGACCAGGGCGTCGAGCCAGTCGGTGAGCTCGTTCTCGGAGATCACCACTTCGTTGGCCTCGAGTTCGTGAATCAGTTCCGCGATCTGCTCCTGAATCTCGCGGGCCTTTTCCTCGGACTGGCGTGCGTTGAGGGTGCGGCGCCAGAAGCTGCGAGTCTCCTCGAGCTGCTTGCGTAGGCGTTCGATCTGCTGGGGGATGTGGGCGTTCTTGCGCTCCTCCTCTTCCACCTCCCTGCGTTTGGCCACGATGGCCCGTCCCATGATTTTGAGGCGAAAGATGTAGTACTCGGCCAGGAGCTTCTCCACGGCCTCGCTCTGCGCCTCCAGACCTTTCACGGCCTGCCGGAAGCGGATGCGGTCGCTGGTGTCGATCGGCCTGGCCTCGCGCAGGACCTGGGCGGCGTTGAAGATGGTGACGATCTCACTGCGTACGTCCACCAGCAGCGTATTGATGTGATTGATGTTCTTGACGAACAGGCTCAAAGGGTACTTGCCCTTTTCGCGCTGCGATTCCTGGAGCATGGTGATCAGCGCCAGGATCTTGTCCTTGAACACGCGTACGTTGGCCGTGTCGCCGGAGAGCTTGGCGCGGTCCAAGGCATCCACCACCGCTTTGCCATAGGTCTTCTCATCGCGCATGCGGCGGGCCAGATGATACGAATTGGCCGCAAGCAGGAGATTCTCCACGGCTTGCCGCGACTGGGCGGGGAGATGATGGGCGATATTGGCCGGAACGTTTTCCGGGAGGTGCTCGACGGGGATCTGTGCGATCTGCTCCGGGGGCAGCGAGCGGATGAGACGCAGAAACGCCTCGACCGTCAGAGGGCCTGAAATCGCGGCGGTCTGCGTTGTGGACATTACGTATGCGTAGCGGACGTCCGAACGGGTCGTGGGGTTCATATAACGCGCCTGTGGCATCGAGTCAAACGGACGTGGACGGCCGGTGCGGTTTGCGTGGCCGTCGTGCACGTGGGATGAGGGTCCAGCCTTGTGCTCCGTCGGCGGGCCGCGTATCGTCGCAACCGCCCCGCACGCACCCCCGCCGGTGTGTCGCTCAGGCGTTGCGCGCGAACTCCACCATGCGCATGGTGGCCCGATATGCGCGGGCCCGGATCTCCTCCGGGATCTGGATCTCGTTGGCGCCGGTCTCCAGGGTCTGCAGCAGGTTGTGCAGGCCGTTCATGGCCATCCAGGGACAGTGGGCACAGGCATGGCAGGTGGCGCCCACCCCGCCGGTGGGGGCCTCGATGAGGATTTTGTCGGGCGCAGCCTGTTCCATCTTGTAGAAGATGCCGCGGTCGGTGGCCACGATCAGCTCGCGGTTGGGGAGGCGTTTGGCCGCTTCGATGAGCTGGGTGGTGGATCCCACGGCGTCGGCCAGGGCGATGACCTCCGCAGGCGACTCCGGATGTACGAGCACGGCCGCCTCCGGATGCAGGGCCTTGAGCTCTCGCAGCGCCTGGGCCTTGAACTCTTCATGGACCACGCAGGCGCCTTGCCAGCGCAACATGTCGGCCCCAGTGACCCGCTGGATGTAGTCCCCCAGATAGCGATCGGGAGCCCACAGAATCTTCTTGCCTTCGTCCATGAGATGTGCGACCACCCGAACGGCGATACTGGAGGTCACGACCCAGTCGGCGCGGGCCTTTACTGCGGCGCTGGTGTTGGAATAGACCACCACGGTGCGGTCCGGGTGGGCGTCGCAAAAGGCGGAGAACGCCCCCGGGGGACAACTGAGGTCCAGCGAGCACTCCGCCTCCAGCGTGGGCATGAGGACCCGTTTCTCGGGGCTCAGGATCTTCGCTGTCTCGCCCATGAAGCGCACACCCGCCACGACGATGGTGGAGGCTGGATGCTCGTACCCGAAGCGCGCCATCTCCAGAGAATCGGCCACCTTGCCGCCGGTTTCCTCGGCGATCTTCTGGAGTTCCCGGTCCACGTAGTAATGGGCCACCAGTACGGCGTCCTGTTCCCGCAGCAACGTTTTGATGCGTTCCACCACGCGGCGGTGCGCTTCGCCCCGATAACGCGGCACATGGGCGCAGACGTCCGCAGTCTCGGGCACGTTCTCCAGGGGTTGAGCAGCGGGTACGGGGGATGGCATCGATCAGCGCGGCATTTGTTACACTGCGAACGAAGGTCGGGATGAACGGGGCGGCATCGGGCGGGCCGGTGCCCGCCTCGCTCTGCAGCCGTCTTCTGCGTACTCGAACACCATCGGAGCAGCGAGGATCCAGAACGGATAGAGGCTTCTCTCAGTATGGAACGATTCGGCCTCGTGCGTCCTTATCCCAAATGGCCTAGCGGTGATCCCCGATGGCTGCGTGCGCGGTTGTCGCCGGGGCGCTGGCAGGAGGCAGGCCCGGGTCCGGCCGGTTCATGAGCGCGCAGACCCTCTGGATCCAGCCTGAGACCTGCGGGACGTTGCATGGCCTGTTCCGCCGGCGGGTGGAGCGCAGCCCCGATGCGGTCGCCTATCGCCAGTACGATCCCGGTGGCCAGCGGTGGACGGATGCGACCTGGGCGCAGATGGCCACGGAGGTGGGCCGTTGGCAGGCGGCGCTGCGGCGCGAAGGTCTCAAGCCGGGGGATCGTGTCGGCATCATGCTTCGCAACAGCCGCGAATGGGTGGTCGCAGAGCAGGCCGCCCTGGGGCTGGGGTTGGTGGTGGTGCCCCTGTACACCAACGACCGGCCGCGCAACGTGGCCTTCATCGCTGCGGAAACCGAGATGCGCGTGCTGTTCGTCGACGGGCGTCGCCAGTGGCAGCAGCTCCAGGAACACAGCGAGGAACTGGCCGGCATCCGCAGAATCGTGAGCATCGGGCAGATCGAGGCCGAGGACGAGCCCCGTGACCCGCGGCTCGCTTCCCTGCACGACTGGGTCTTCGGCATCGAAGCCGAGCCCGAGTGGCGCGAGGTCAAGCCTTCCGGTCTGGCCACCATCGTCTATACGTCGGGCACCACGGGGCGTCCCAAGGGCGTCATGCTCACCCATTACAACATCTTGAGCAATGTGTGGGCCTCCGCCCAATGTGCCACGCTGCTCGGCACCGAGGAACGCTTCCTCTCCTTCCTTCCGCTCTCCCACATGCTGGAGCGCACGGCGGGTTACTACCTGCCCATGGCCCTGGGGGCCACCGTGATCTATGCCCGCTCGGTCCTGCAGCTCGGTGAAGACCTGCGTTCCCAGCGCCCCACGGTACTCATCTCCGTGCCACGGGTCTACGAGCGCATCCATGCCCGCATCACGAGTCAGCTGGCGAAGAGCCCCTCGTGGCGCAGGCGGCTGCTGGAGTGGGCCCGCGAGATCGGCTGGGCCCGCCACGAGTGGCTCCAAGGACGCGGGCAGTGGTCTGCTGGCCAACTGGCCTGGCCTCTGCTGGACCGGCTGGTCGCGCGTCCCGTGCGTGAGGCCTTCGGGGGCGCGTTGAACTATGCCATCTGCGGTGGCGCGCCCATGCCGCTGGAGGTGGGACGGTTTTTCCTGGCCATGGGGGTTCCCATTTATCAGGGCTACGGGATGACCGAGGCCGGCCCCGTGGTCTCGGTGAACCGGCCTGATGACAACATTCCCGAGAGCATCGGGCGCCCGTTGCCGGGCGTAGCAGTCCGGATCGGTGAACAGGACGAACTCCAGGTGCTGGGTCCCAACGTCATGCTTGGTTATTGGCGCAATGCAGAGGCCACGGCGGCGGCGTTCACCGGTGACCGCTGGCTGCGCACCGGGGATCAGGCGCGCATGGACGCCGACGGACATCTCTACATCACCGGACGCATCAAAGACATCATCGTGCTCGGCAACGGGGAGAAGGTGCCCCCCGCGGAGATGGAGCTGGCGATCCAGTCCGACCCATTGTTCGAGCAAGTGATGATCGTGGGCGAGGGACGACCGTTCCTGAGCGCACTCGTGGTCCTCGAGCCGACTGCCTGGCGGGCGCTGGCTCGGGAACTGGGCCTGGATCCGGATCGGGAGGAGAGCCTCACCGACCGGCTGGTCCAGCGGGCGCTGCTCGGCCGCGTGGCGGCACGTCTGGAGACATTCCCCGCCCATGCACAGGTGCGTGCCTTGCGTGCCTTTCTCAAGCCCTGGACCGTGGAGGAGGGGCTCCTCACCCCGACCCTGAAGCTGCGGCGCGCGCAGATCATCAAGCGCTTCCAAGCCGAAATCGAACGGCTCTATGAGGGACGACGTACATGAGCGTACCGGTGTTGCGGGTCCCTGCCACCCCGGCCCACACCAACGCAGGCGGCGACATCTTCGGTGGTTGGGTCATGAGTCAAGTGGATATCGCCGGGAGCATCCCGGCGGTCAGGCGTGCTAGAGGGCGCGTGGTGACCGTGGCCGTGCGGGCGCTGCGGTTCATCGCGCCCGTGCACGTGGGCGATCTGCTCAGCCTGTATGCGGAAGTCGTGGCGGTGGGCAACACGTCCATCACGGTGGATGTGCGGGTGGACGCCGAGCGCAACCCCGCGGCGCCCGAAGTGGTCCGGGTCTGCGAGGCGCAGCTGGTCTACGTGGCCGTGGACGCAGAAGGCAAGAAGCGTCCGGTACCCAGGCCGCGCTAGCCCCGGCCCTCCCTCGCCGAACACACGACATGGGGCGCGCCGGGCCGATGGGGCTGTTGTGGCCCGCCGCGGCCCGATCCATCATGATGCAACGACGCGGTCGGATGTCATGGCCATCCGTTTGCCGCGTGCAGACCAATGGAGGAAGACGATGGGCAAGAAGATCCTGATGTTGGTGGGTGACTACGTGGAGGACTACGAGGTCATGGTGCCTTTCCAGGCGCTACAGATGGTGGGGCATGCGGTGGATGCGGTGTGCCCCAACAAAACAACCGGGGAACAGGTGCGTACGGCAGTGCACGACTTCGAGGGTGACCAGACTTACAGCGAGAAGCCCGGCCACAACTTCACGTTGAACGCCGACTTCGACGCGGTGGACCCCGCGTCCTATGACGCCCTGGTGATTCCCGGCGGACGGGCACCGGAATACATTCGTCTCGATCCCAGGGTCATCGAGATCGTGCAGCACTTCCACAGGGCCGAAAAGCCCATCGCAGCCATCTGCCACGGGGCCTTGGTGCTCGCTGCGGCCGGTGCATTGGAAGGGCGCAGCTGCTCGTGTTACCCGGCGGTGGGACCGGATGTGGAACAAGCCGGCGGGCGGTATGTGGAGGTGCCGGTGGACGCCGCCCACGTGGATGGCAATCTCGTCAGCGCCCCTGCCTGGCCGGCCCATCCCCAATGGTTGGCGCGGTTCCTGGAGCTCCTGGGCACTTCAATCTCCCAGGCCTGAAAAAACAACCTGGGAGCCGGGCGGGCCCTGTCCGCCCAGCTCCCGGAAGTGGGCCGGCTGGCATCGTCAGCCGCCACAGCCGCACATGCCACCTGCACAGCCTCCGCCGCTCGGGGGTGGATC
Organism: Gammaproteobacteria bacterium; assembly: GCA_027030565.1. GTDB lineage: Bacteria > Pseudomonadota > Gammaproteobacteria > JAJDOJ01 > JAJDOJ01 > JALVEU01. The sequence continues at coordinate 22,084 of JALVEU010000255.1, forward strand.
GCCTGCATAGGTGCCGCCCACAATGCCGGCGGCACCCGTGATGACCCGTTCCACCGGTGCCTCGGCGGGGGTGTCGCCCAGGTCCAGCCCGGCGCGTTCGCAAACCTCCCCCCAAGTGTGCAGCGTCTCTGCCATGCGGTGCACCACCTCGACGGTGCGGTCGTTGCTGGGGCAGTAGTAGTCGTAGGTCGGCATGAATTCCCTCCATTGCAGCTTGCATATCAGACCCTGCTAATATTGGGGGGCGGACGGGGTCTGTCAAGGCTGCCCCGGCCTCGTCCATGCCTCGGAAACCTAGCGTTCGATCTTGTCCACGCCCGACTCGGTGCCCAGCAGCAAGACGTCGGCGGGTCGCAGGGCGAAGATCCCCACGGTGACGATACCCGGAATGTTGTTGAGTTCGTTTTCCAGGGCCGGAGGATCCAGGATCTCCAGCCCCCGGACGTCCAGGATCTCGTTGCCGTTGTCGGTGATGAATCCCTCGCGCAGTTCGGGCACGCCGCGCCGCTTCACCAGCTGCCTGGCCACGAAGCTGCGTCCCATGGGGATCACCTCCACGGGCAGCGGAAAGGCGCCGAGGATGTCCACGAGCTTGGAGTCGTCGGCGATGCACACGAACTGCTCGCTGGCCCCGGCGACGATCTTTTCGCGCGTGAGCGCCCCGCCGCCGCCCTTGATCAGGTGCAGATGGCGGGTGGCCTCGTCGGCGCCGTCCACATAGATTCTGAGATCGCCGACTTCGTTGAGATCCAGCACAGGGATACCGTGGGCGCGCAGCCGCTCCGCACTCGCCTCGGAGCTGGCCACCGTGCCGTCGATCTTGTGTTTGATGCGCGCCAGTCCGTCGATGAAGTGGTTGGCGGTGGAGCCTGTGCCCACCCCCACGATGTCACCCACTTCGATGTATTCCAGAGCGGCTTCTGCGGCACGCCGCTTCTTGTCGTCCGCACTCATGGGAGGAACCTCCGCGAATTGCCATGACCTGCCGAATCCCGGGCGCTGCCACGGGTTCGGGCGAATCGGGCATAATAGCCGGCACGCCGGGCTTTTTCATGCCGCAGCGGGCTCCGGGCGACCGAGCGATCCGAGACCGTATGGCCGGTTTGGGAGGGCCGTAGAATGTGCCTGGGATCGGTACCCGGCCCACGGGCTGGTGCGCCGGGCATCAGCCGGCGTTTCCCCGAACAGAACCTATACTCCGGAGACCACGCTCATGAGGATGATCGTCGCAATCATAAAACCGTTCAAGCTCGACGACGTGCGGGAGGCCCTCTCCGAGATCGGTGTGCGCGGTATGACGGTCACGGAAGTCAAGGGCTTCGGTCGGCAGAAGGGGCACACGGAGCTCTATCGCGGCGCGGAGTATGTGGTGGACTTCCTGCCCAAGGTCAAGCTGGAAGTGGCCGTCTCGGACGAGCTCGTCGACCACGTGATCGAGACCATCTCGGGTTCGGCGAGCACGGGCAAGATCGGCGATGGCAAGATCTTCGTCCTGCCCATCGAGCAGGTGGTTCGCATCCGCACGGGCGAGACCGGTCCCGATGCGCTTTGACGTGCCGAGGGCCGCAGGGCCCGGCTGAGCAGCGCTGCCCGCTTCGTGCCGCACCACTATCTCGAACGGATCCTCAATGCTCGGGTCTACGACGTGGCGCGCGAGACGCCGCTGGAGCCGGCCCAGGGGCTTTCGCGCCGGCTGCGCAACCGGGTGCTGCTGAAACGGGAGGATCTGCAGCCGGTCTTTTCGTTCAAGCTGCGCGGCGCCTACAACAAGATCTTCCATCTCGACGAGGCGGCGAGGGCCCGAGGCGTGGTGGCCGCTTCGGCCGGAAACCACGCTCAGGGCGTGGCACTGGCTGCGCGCCGGCTGGGGGTGCGGGCAGTGATCGTCATGCCCCAGACCACACCTTCCATCAAGGTGCGCGCGGTCACCGCACTGCTGGGGACACGACCCCGTTTGTTCGGCGATACCTACGACGAGGCCTACGCCCACGCACAGGAGCTGGTCCAGACCGAAGGGCTCACCCTGATCCATCCCTACGACGACGTCGACGTGATCGCGGGGCAAGGCACCATCGCCATGGAGCTCACGCGTCAGCACCCCGATCCCGTGGAGGCCGTGTTCGTCCCGGTGGGCGGGGGCGGGCTCATCGCCGGTATTGCAGCTTGGTACAAAGAGCTGCGGCCCCAGGTCAGGATCGTGGGCGTGGAGCCCGACGATGCCCCCTCGTTGCATCATGCATTGGAGAAGGGACGACGGGTGACCTTGCCGTCGGTTGGCATCTTCGCCGACGGCGTGGCGGTGCGCCAAGTGGGTCGGGAGCCCTTCCGGATCGCTCGGCAGGCGGTGGACGAGGTCATCCTCGTGGACACCGATGAGATCTGCGCGGCCATCAAGGATATGTTCGACGACACGCGCACGCTGTTCGAACCAGCGGGCGCCCTGGCCGTCGCCGGCATGAAGCGTTACGTGGAGCGCCATGCCGTGGAGCGCGGGACGCTGATCGGGATCGCCAGTGGCGCCAACATCAACTTCGACCGCCTGCGCCACGTGGCCGAGCGTGCCGAGCTGGGTGAGCGGGCCGAAGCCCTCTATGCGGTGACCATTCCCGAGCGGCCGGGCAGCTTCCGCCGCTTCTGCAAGGCCTTGGGCAAGCGGGGTATCACCGAGTTCAACTATCGTTACGCCGAGGCCGATCAGGCGCACATCTTCGTGGGGATCCAGCTCAGCCAGGGCGAAGAGGAGCGCCAGCGGGTGCTGCGCATGCTTCGGGACAAGGGTTACCCGGTCCTGGACATGACAGACAACGAGATGGCAAAGCTGCATGTTCGTCACATGGTCGGCGGCCGGGCGCGCGGGGTGCGGGACGAGCGCCTGTACCGCTTCGAGTTTCCGGAGCGTCCGGGGGCCCTGCTGGAGTTCCTGGGGGCGCTGGGGGAGGAGTGGAACATCTCCTTGTTTCACTACCGCAACCACGGTGCCGCCTACGGCCGTGTCCTGGCCGGGATCCAGGTGCCCAAGGCGGATCTACCACGATTTGAGCAGGCGCTCCGGCAGATCGGCTACCCATACTGGGAGGAGACGGACAATCCCGTCTACCGGTTGTTTCTGGGCTCCTGAGCAGTCTCTGCCAATGACCGTGCATGCGGGCCCAGAAGGAGTGAGAGACCGGCCGCTGGGCGCTTGTCAGGGGCGCCTTCATGGGGTAGTATTCCGCGCCTTCCCGGTCGGGGAGGCCCACTTGTGGCCTGCTCCGGCCACAAGTGGAGCACGGTGATGAAGACGTTCAACGCGAAGCCCGACACGGTGAAGCGAGACTGGTATCTGGTCGATGCCAGCGGCAAGACGCTGGGGCGTCTGGCCTCCGAGATCGCCCGCAGGTTGAAGGGCAAGCACAAGCCCGAATACACACCCCATGTGGATACCGGTGACTACATCGTGGTCATCAACGCCGAGAAGGTGCGCGTCACCGGGAACAAGCTCCGGGACAAGATGTACTACCGTCACACCGGATATGTGGGCAATCTGAAGGAGATCTCGCTGGAGAAGCTCCTCCAGAAGGCTCCGGAACGGGTCATCGAGAATGCGGTGCGGGGTATGCTGCCGCGCAATCCGCTTGGACGCGCCATGTACAGGAAGCTCAAGGTCTATGCTGGACCGGAGCATCGTCACGCCGCGCAGCAGCCACAACCACTGGACATCTGAGCAGACTCGAAGCTATGGCAGCGACAGCGTACTATGGAACCGGGCGGCGCAAGAGTTCGACGGCGCGGGTCTATCTGAGGCCCGGATCCGGCCGGTTCCAGGTCAACGGGCAGCCCCTGGAACGGTAT
>JALVEU010000256.1 GCA_027030565.1 Gammaproteobacteria bacterium
CGGCCAGGACGGCCGCTGCAGCGGTGTACACGCCCGCCAAGGCGGCGGCGAGCAGCCACGAGCGGCGTGGCTCAATCCGCAGCGGTGCCGAGGAACCAGGCGACCACAAGGGCCTCGTCCCCAACGGCCGGTGAACGGCCGGTGAGCAGGTCGAGCAGAACCGGATCCTCGAGCCGCAGCAGGGACTCGAAAGCGGCCCGTTCCTCTGGCGGGGCCACCGGATAGCGCACCTGCAGGTAACGGCCGAGCAGCCGGTCGAGCTCGAGATTCCCGCGGCGGCATCGCCACCGGACCTCGCCCGGGGTCATGCCCCCGGACACCGCCTGCGACACCTTCCAGATCCCGCCATGGGACACCCCTGCCGGCTACAACCGGCGCAGCGCCAGCAGCCGCTTGATGCCGGCGATGGCCCTGGAGGGATCCAATCCCTTGGGACAGGCCTCCGTGCAGTTCATGATGGTGTGGCAGCGATACAACCGGTAGGCATCGTCCAGGGCATCGAGGCGTTCGGCGGTGGCCTCATCACGGCTGTCCTGGATCCAGCGGTAGGCCTGGAGCAGTGCCGCCGGTCCCAGGAAGCGGGCCTCGTTCCACCAGTAGCTGGGGCAGCTGGTGGAGCAGCAGGCGCACAGGATGCACTCCTCGAGTCCCACCAGTCGCGCGCGTTCCTCCGGGCTCTGCAGCCGCTCGCGGTCCGGTGGCGGTGGTGTGCGGTCCTTCAGCCAGGGCTCCACCGCGGCGTACTGGCGGTAGAAGCGGCTCAGATCGGTCACCAGGTCCTTGATCACGGGCCGGTGGGGCAACGGAAAGATGCGCAATTCGTCGGGATACTGGTCGATGCGCCGCGTGCAGGCCAGGGTGTTGCGCCCGTTGATGTTCATGGCGCAGGAGCCGCAGATTCCCTCCCGGCAGGACCGCCGGAAGCTCAGGGTGGGATCCACCTCGTTCTTGATCTTGATGAGGGCGTCCAGGACCATGGGCCCGCACGTCTCCAGATCAAGGGTATAGGTGTCCAGCCGCGGGGGCGGCCCCGCGTCCGGGTCGAAACGGTAGATCACGAACCGCCGTGGCGCAGCGGCCTCGGCGGGCCCGGGATGCACCTTCCCAGGCCGGGGTCGGGCGTCGGGGGGCAGGCGCAAGCCGGCCATCAGTACACGCGCTCCCGGGGCGGAATGGGCTCGATCTCGCCGGTGAGGGGCCGCAGGTGCACGGGGCGATAGTCCATTCGTACCCGGTCGTCCTCGACGAAGGCCACGCTGTGCCTGAGCCAATGCTCGTCGTCGCGCTCGGGATAGTCCTCACGCGCGTGCGCGCCGCGGCTCTCGGTGCGTGCCAGGGCCGAGGCGATGGCCGTCCAGGCCTGCCCGAGTAGGTTGGCGAGCTCCAGGGCCTCGACCAGATCGGTGTTCCAGACCAGTGAGCGATCGCTCACACGCAGGTCCGCATAATCGCGGTACATGCCGGCGATGCGTTCGGTCCCTTCGGTGAGCAAGGCCTCGTTGCGGAACACCCCGGCATGGCGCTGCATGGTCTTTTGCATGGCCAGGCGCAGCTCGGCCACGGGAATCGCCCCATCGGCATGGCGGATGCGGTCGAACCGCGCCACCAGCGCCTCGGTGACCGCAGGTGCCAGCTGGGGATGCGGCATGCCGCGCTGCAGCTTGCGTGCGCAACGCCGCGCCGCCTCCCGGCCGAAGACGATGATGTCGAGCAGGGAGTTGGAGCCCAGCCGGTTGGCCCCGTGGACCGAGACGCAGGCCCCCTCGCCCACCGCCATGAGGCCCGGAACGATGGCATCGGGGTCCCCCGGGCGGGGGCACACCACCTCGGTGTGGTAGTTGGTCGGGAGCCCGCCCATGTTGTAGTGCACGGTGGGAATCACAGGGATCGGTTCCCGGGTCACGTCCACGTCGGCAAACACTCGGCAGAGCTCGGCGATCCCCGGCAGGCGTTCCTCGATGAGTGCGGGGTCCAGATGCTCCAGGTGCAGCCACACGTGGTCCTTGTCGGGTCCCACGCCGCGCCCGGCGTTGATCTCCATGGTGATGGCGCGGCTCACCACGTCGCGCGAGGCCAGGTCCTTGGCGTGCGGGGCATAGCGCTCCATGAAGCGTTCACCCTCGGCATTGCTGAGATAACCGCCCTCGCCGCGCGCCCCTTCGGTGATCAGGATGCCCACTCCATAGATGCCCGTGGGGTGGAACTGGATGAACTCCATGTCTTGCAGGCCCAGCCCGGCGCGCAGCGCCATCCCGTTGCCGTCACCGGTGCAGATGTGTGCCGAGGTACAGGAGAAATAGGTGCGCCCATAGCCGCCGGTGGCGAGGATCGTGCGATGGGCACGGAACCGATGGAGCCTGCCCGTAGCCAGCTCCCAAGCCAGCACTCCTCGGCAGGCGCCCTCTTCGTCCATGAGCAGGTCCAGGGCGAAGAACTCCACGAAGAACCGGGCCCGGTACTTGAGCGACTGCTGGTAAAGGGTGTGCAGGATCGAGTGCCCGGTGTGGTCGGCCGCCGCACAGGTGCGCCGCGCCACGCCCTTGCCGAATTCGGTGGTCATGCCTCCGAAGGCACGCTGGTAGATACGGCCGTCCTCGGTCCGGGAGAAGGGTACCCCGTAGTGCTCCAACTCGATGACGGCCGAAGGCCCTTCACGACAAAGGAACTCGATGGCGTCCTGATCGCCCAGCCAGTCCGAACCCTTGACGGTGTCGTACATGTGCCAACGCCAGTCGTCGGGCCCCATGTTGCCCAGCGCCGCACTGATGCCGCCCTGGGCCGCCACTGTGTGGCTGCGGGTGGGGAAGACCTTGGTCAGGCAGGCCGTGGCCAGACCCGCCTCGGCCAGGCCCAGGGTGGCGCGCAGGCCGGCGCCACCGGCGCCCACCACCACCACGTCGTACTCGTGGTCGACGATCTCATAACCCCCCAGCTTCATGGCAAGGTCACCAGCCAGACCAGGGCCGCCACGGCACTCAGGGCACCAGCCAGAGCGGCCAGACGCACGCCCAGGATCAACAACGCCACCAGATGCTCCGGGTGCACATAGTCCTGGATCACCACCTCCAATCCCAGGGCCGCGTGGTAGTAGGCGGCCAGAAACAGTCCGGCCAAGACCGTGGCGTGCCCAGGGTGCGCCACCCAGGCGCGCAGCGCCTCGGGCTCTGCGGAGCCGATCGTCGCCAGCGAAAACACCACCCAGGGGACCAGGATCAGCAGTGCCACGGCGCTCAGGCGCTGCCCCAGCCAGCCCCCCACCGCTGCACGCGAAGGCGCCAGCCGTGCCAGGTCTTCGGATGCGCGCACTGTCCTCACAGCACCCAGGCCAAGACCGTGCCGGCCAGTGCCACCACGGGTACCAGCCATGCGCTCCGTGTGGGCCAAGGTGCGGAGAATCCCCAGCCCAGATCCAGGAGCAGATGGCGCAGCCCTGCGGCCCAGTGGAACATCAACGCGAACACCAACACGAACAGCAACGCCTGCCCGGCCGCAGTGGCCAGCCAGGAGACGATCTTCACTGCATCCGCTCCGCCGGCCAACATCCAGAGCAGTGCCGTGGCCGCCAGAAGAGCCACGGACCACAGCACTCCGGTGATCCGATGCAGGATGGAGACCCAGGCATTGAAGGGCAGGCGATAGACCTGCAAGTGAGGCGACAAGACCCGTCGCGGCAGTGGCGTGGACATACCCTCGGATCGAGAGTGGTCGTTCACGAAACCTCGGGGTCGATCATCTAGAATGTTTCCGTCGGAGATTAGGCGCCCCCGAGCCGGATGACAAGGGGCCGCACCCAAAGCCCTGTGGCCGGCCGATGGCCGGTGCCGACGCCAAGACGACCGTCTCAATCCTCACACACGGGATTCCTGACCATGACCGATGCGGCGACAGGCCAGTTCTGCATGCTGGAGGACTATGCCCTCGTTCGAGTGCAGGGTGCAGATGCAGCGGACTTCCTCCAGGCCCAGCTCATCAACGATCTGTCGGCACTGTCCCCAGACCGCCATCAGCTCAGCGGCTGGTGCAATCCCAAGGGCCGTTTGTTGGCGGTCCTGCGCGTATTCCGCGACCGCGAGCGCTGGTTCCTGCGCCTGCCGACGGAGCTCCTCGCACCCACCCTGCAACGGCTGCGCATGTTCGTGCTGCGCGCCCGGGTGGAACTGCAGCCCCTCGAAGGCCGGTGGAGCGGCATGGCCCTCTGGGGACCCGCCGCGGCCGACGGCCTGCGAGCGGCGGGACTGCCGGCACCGGCCGGGACGGACACCGCCGTCTGGCACCAGGAGACCGCCGTATTGCAGGTGCCCGGACGGCGCTTCGAACTCTGGGGGCCGGCCGACGCCCTCCGTGCGGTGGCCGACGCCTGCGCAGCCGCGGGGTTCGGCGCGGCCCCCCGTACGGCCTGGGAACTGGAGGAGATCCGCGCAGGCCTGCCCGAGGTCTACGCCGCCACCCGGGAGCAGTTCGTGCCGCAAACACTCAACATGGACCTCATCGGCGCCCTGAGCTTCACCAAGGGCTGTTATCCGGGCCAGGAGATCGTCGCCCGCACCCGCTACCTGGGCAAGCTCAAGCGCCGCATGTACCGCCTGCGCGCGACGGCATCCGCGACCCAGGCGGGGGCGACCATCTACCGCCCCGAACGCAGCGGCACCGATCCGGCCGGGACCGTGGTCCGATGGGCCCCGGCGGAAGAGGGCATCGTCGAGCTGCTGGCGAGCCTGCGGGTCGAGGACGCCGAGGCCGGCGGCCTGCGCCTGGCTGACCCTGCGGGTCCCGCGCTCGAACGCCTGCCCCTCCCCTACGCGGTCACCGTGGAACAGGACCCGACCGGGCACTCTTGATCCAATCGCCGTGGCGACCCACTGAAGCGGGGTCACTCCACGGGCCTGTTTGCCTGATCCGCCCCAAGCGCTTCCGATCGCGGTGCTACGCTCATTCAGCCGCGGCAGGGATGCGTTATGCAGGCGGGTCGGGTTGGCCCCGGCTGCCGTGACGAACGGGCGATTCTCCGCCGGGATCGGCGCCGACCTGGACCGGCTTGGGGCCACTCACGGGCGAAGAGGCGTGTCATTCACAGACTCCAGCAGCCGGACTTTGAGAAGGGTATTTGTCCTTTTTATACTGGCGACTGTCTGTCCACTGGGAAGGGGCGGTGCATGGTCAAGGTGTGGGCGTGATGGCTCGGACCGGTCCAGAAGAAAGTACCATGTGAGCTGCGGGACTCATGGCGATGCCACCACTAGGGTCGTGAAGCGGTGCGATCGTCGACGGGCACTTCCCCTTCTCGGCACCCGTACGCATTATGCGCCGTGAGGTGCCATCGCCCACACACGCGTGCGCATGGACGTTTTGCCACGTTGCCACGAGGAGAGTGGGTGATCCGGACCTGTGACGTAGGCTCATCCGGAGGGAACGCATGAGGCACTCAGGTGGCATCCTGTTCGAGGGGATGGTGCTGCTGTCCACTTTGCTCCTTTGCTCCCCGGCCAGCGCGCAGAAAGAGGACCGGGCCCGCTGGTTCCAAGTCCGTTCCTGGACGGGGACGATCCAGGTGAGGGAAAGTTTCCACGGCAGGAATTGGATGGACCACAACATCAACAAGAACCGCGACTATAACATTCAGATTACGTACGCCGCACCGGGGGCGCATCCTGATGGGGATACGATCTGCTGGGAAGAAGCCAAGGGTTCCATCTCTGTGCAACACGAAGATCGAAGGGAGATCTTCACCTCCGATACGCGTGAATTACTCTTCACCCAGAGTTGCGAAGGATCGGGCGCTGTGGCAGTAGACAGCGGCCGACTGTGCATTAGCTTCATTGCGGCCTCGTCCGGAGAATATTTCTTTCACTTGGGGGGCGGTCCCTACACGGTGGAATGTGAGACGAGTACTCCGGAGGCGCAACACCCGCTGACTCAACTCATGTTTCCGCCCGGCTGGCAGGCCGGGACACGCGAAGATCAGCCCTCCGTGAGGGTCCCCGACACGTCACTACCGGCGTCTGGGCTCACGCTGACCGGTCGATACGTGGACGAGCAGGGTGCACCGGAAGGCCAGCGTGTGATCACCTGGAGCCTGCAGCCGAGCCTGTGCGGTGGAAGCGCGGACATTCCCGAGGTGGTGATTGACGAACCCATGGAAAACGATACGTTCACCTTTCGAGGCATACCGGGCGAGCTGGGTTTCTTCGCGGCTGTCCAGCCGAACCCCGAGGTGCCCGAGAGCGATCTGCAATGGAGCTTCCCGGAGATCGCCGGCAGTCGATTGACCACCACACCGGACGACCGACGCGGTCGGCTGGTGGAGCTCCGCTACGAGGGCATGCCGGAAAGCAACGACGCGTTTGGTGACAAGGAGGTGAGCGTAATCCTCGTTCCCTACCAGGATTGCATGGATCCGGTCACACGACCCATCCGCGTCTTCTTTGCCCGCGACGGGTACGGCAACCCCGATGGCGACGTCCCCAACTGGTTCTACTACTGGTTGCAGACGAAGGCGGGTCAGGGCCTCGATCGCAAGCAGGTGCAATACAAGAGGACGACGGAAGGCTGCGAACGTCTACTGGGCTGGTTCGATGGTTATCTGGATCCCGACGTGATCTTCATTTGTGAGAACGCCAAGGAAACCGACGTCAATTTCCTGACGGGCAGGCGGACCGACGGCATCGACACCTTTGCAGTGACCGTGATTCACGAGTGGAGACACAAGACAGACTATGAGGACTGGTGGGGTGCATTTGACAGCGCCAACCGGGGTCGGCCTGACTACTGGGAGAAGAGGAGCCGAGCGGATCGGGACGGAGACGCCATCCCGGACGACCGCGAGGAGGCCCTGGGCTTTGACCCAAACAAAAAGGATACCCGCAATCTGGGGTACAGAGACGTGGAGTATCCCGCCTACGAAGCGGAGGCCAGCTGGACAGTTGGCGCTGCCGATCACGAGGACTGGGCCAGGCCCGGCAAGCAGAGTGGAGGCCGCTGATGCGTCGCTGTGTCGCACTGCTGGTGGTCGTTCCGTTGGGCTTGCTCGGGTGCGGGCGTGAGAGCCCGGAGCAGGATTCCCCCGAGGTGGCAGAAGCGCCTACCCCACGAGAGGAGACTACTTCTGAGAGGGTGGCGCCTGCGGCCCCGCAGGAGCAGCCCTCCCCTGAGGCAGTAGAACCTGCAGCTCCGGCTCTGCCGACCCTTGCGCAGCTAGAGCAAGCCCTGCGAGACGAGAACCCGCGTCGCCGCCTGGAGGCAGTCTGGAGCCTCCCGAAGCGTGACGACCTGCCAGCCCCGGAGCGGGCGCGTTTGTTGCTCGAAGCCTTGGAAGGCGAAATCAGCGAGCCCACAACCGGCCCACCCGTGACCGAGGGCGCGTATCTTCCCGCCAGCGACTTCCTCAAGCTGCACTACACGCGGACTCTGGGCGCGCTGGGCCCGGAAGCCATCGACAGCCTGCGCGAGGCCACGGCGAGCGACAAGCCCGAAGTGCGCGCTCGCGCCTTCCTCGCCCTGGGCTATGCGGGCCAGCACGACGTCATCCCGCAGCTGCGCGAACTGCTGCGCACGTCGGAACACTGGCAGGTGCGCAACGATGCCGCCTTCCTGCTGGGTGAGCTGCGCGCCCGCGAGGCCGTACCCGAACTCAAGGAAGCACTGCGTGACAGCTATAAGATCATCGATGAGATCAATGGGCGCCGCCACGAGTTCTACCCCGTGCGACAGCAGGCGCAGGGGGCACTGAAGCAACTGGGGTTCACGATCGAGCGGGGCGAGGGCGTGGATGAATTCCGCGTCCTCGGGCCCTGAGCCCGTCGTGCGATTCGCTTCTTGCCGGACCGGCTACGCAGCCACTGGATCCGGCCGCACGCGGCACATGCAGATGTGGCGGTAGCAAAATTCTCGCCATACGCTTTCGGATTTGATCACAACGCCGTGTGCGAAGCGTCTTGATGGTGGTGCGCCAGCCGCGCTTGCGGGCGATGGCCCTCCAGGTGTCGGAAGGGAGGTTGGGGTGAAGGTCGCCGTGGCACCTTCCGATACGACAGGGTGCCGCATGACATAGGGACCAAAAAGCGGGCTTGCTTGACTTGTTGAAATCGATTGGTGGCCAGGGACAGAATCGAACTGCCGACACGGGGATTTTTAGGGCCAGTAAAATCAATAACTTGCTGATTATTCTGGAGCAGGGGGTGTTCGGTACAGTCAAGGATTATTTTGTTAATTCAATAGGTTAGGTCAGGTTGGCGCAGGGAGGGCGAATTCGGGGGTGCACCGGGAAGGTACCGAATTACTATTGGCCGGTGTTTACGCCAGGGGCCCAACAGTATTGTAACGAGAACATATGGGTCAGTCATTGCGTTCGTTTCTTGCCGCCCGCTGGCGGTACAGCGCGCCGATCTGCTGTGCGCAGCCATCCGGATCCTTGAGTATGGTGCGTCCCCAATAGGTCAACACAACCCAACCGTTACTTTGCAGCCAATTCCGCTTTTTGGCATCCAGTTCCAGCGTCTCCGGATTGCCGTGATAGGCATAGCCGTCACAGTAGACGGCGATCTTCTCCTGTTCCCAGGTGAAATCGGGGACCGTCCTGAGGCGCCCTTCCGCATCCCTGATTTCATAATCGCGTACGGGCGCCGGAAGATCGGGTATCTTCAACAGCGCCGCAAGCAGGGGTTCCTCGATTGGACCCTTGGGATAGCGCCGCGTACCGGTTGCTGCATCGACATCTACGGGCCTTTCTCGCTCATGCTCTGCAAGCATATTCTGCAGGATGGTGCTGGCTTCCCCGCACTGGCCGACCGTGGGCTGAACTGGCTCCAACAGGGCCAAATCCTGCAAAGTGTCTCTGATCACGTCTTTGTTGAAGAAATGATGCCAGCGCTGATTTCGATAGTGCTTCAGGCACAGATAGCATGCCTTGGCGCAGTCGTGTCCATACAGGCGCCTTTGCGCAGCGCTAGCCACCTCGGGCAGGCGCTGCGCGATCTCTTCGACGTAACCCGCGCCGCCGGGCACGGTCTCGTATATGACGATCTGCTCCTCCCTGCCTGCCTCCGGTGCCGGCCGGACGAAGGCCGCCAGCTCGAACGGTTC
>JALVEU010000257.1 GCA_027030565.1 Gammaproteobacteria bacterium
GTCCGCGCAGGGTGCGAGCCCTGATTTGAGACCGGACTCGATCCGCAATACGCGCTCCCGCCATGGCTGCTGGAGCAGGAGATCGATACTGGCGCAGGCCACCCGGCAAGCCAGCGGATTGGCCATAAAGGTGGGACCGTGCATGAGGCAACCGGAGCCCGCCGACGAGACCGCCGAAGCGACGCGCTCCGTGGTCAACACCGCTGCCAGGCTCAGATACCCACCCGTCAAGGCCTTGCCCAGACACAGCAGGTCGGGAACTACGCAAGCGTGCTCCAGGGCGAACATGCGCCCGGTCCGGCCAAAACCGGTGGCGATCTCGTCGAAGATGAGCAGCGTATCGTACTGGTCACACAGCACCCGCAGCGCCCGCAGGTACTCCGGGTGGTAGAAGCGCATCCCGCCTGCGCCCTGGACCACCGGCTCCAGGATGACCGCGGCTACCTCGTCGCGGTGCCGTGCCAGCAACGCAGCCAGTGGGGCGATGTCTTCCGGATCCCAGCGCCCGCCGAACGGGCTGCGGGGCGCCGGAGCAAAGAGCTGCTCCGGCAGCAGTCCCCGAAACAGGTGGTGCATGCCGGTGTCGGGATCGCAGACGGACATGGCGGCGAAGGTGTCGCCATGATAACCCCGGCGGATCGTCAGCAACCGGCTGCGGGGCCTTCCGCGCCCCTGCCAATACTGCAAGGCCATCTTCACCGCCACTTCCACCGCCACCGAGCCCGAGTCGGCGAAAAACACCTTCTCCAGCGGGTCCGGTACGAGGGACAAGAGGCGCCGCCCCAGCTCCACGGCCGGCTCGTGCGTGAGCCCACCGAACATGACGTGGGCCATCCGCCCGAGCTGGTCCTGGATGGCGGCGTCGAGTACGGGATGCCGGTAGCCGTGAATCGCGCACCACCACGAGGCCATGCCGTCGATGAGACGCCGGCCGTCGGCCAGTTCCAGATGGACCCCCTGCGCACCCACCACCGGATAGACCGGTAGTGGATCGGTCATGGAGGCATAGGGGTGCCAAAGGTGGTGGCGGTCGAACGCCAAGCGCTCGGCCCAGCGGGATCGCCCAGGCGTAACGACGCCCTTCAGCCGGTCGCCCACGGCAGCGGGCGGCCCAGCAGTTCTTCCAAACGCCGGTTCTGCGGGTACAGGTGCTCCTCAAGAAGTGCGCGAACCTCGGAAGGCATAGGCTGCGGCGGACGGGAATTCACGCGGCGAGTCAGAACCTCACCCGGAGGGACGAACTCCGGATCCACTCCGATAAACGCATACAGCTCCCGCAGAAGACCTCCGGGACGTGAGTAAATATCCTCATAGAACAATACAAGGAGCTGTTCCATGGGAAAAAAACGCAGCCAGCGCTCGAGACATCCCGCATAGTCACCACGGCGCACTACGCCCTCGGAACGAAAGAATGCCACGAGTTCATCCTTCGGCACCTCGTCAAGGGTCTTGCCTTGAAACTGCAGAAAATCCTTGCGCGCATGGGACCAGGCACGTTCAACGGGATCGCGCAGAATATAAACGAGCCGCAACCCCGGCATCCAACGATGGATCAGCGCAATCCGCTCAGACTCCAGGATGGCATATGCCGGAGTGGTCTCGCCTTTTACCTTGCCTGCAAGCGCACCCCGCCAGAAAATTCTCTGGTACTGCCACCGGGCCAGACGTTCTACCCACGCCCAGCGCAAAGCCGTTTCCGGAAGCAACCTGTCAAAAAAATGCAGCTCCTTGCGCCGGGGCGTCCAGACCTGCGGGTGTGCCGCAGTCTGGCGGTGAAGCCAGGAGGTCCCGGCTCGCATCGCTCCGATACCAAGAAAATCAGGCATCATGTGTCTGGCCTGGTGCGTCATCCTGTGTTGTACCATCAGCGGCATGGCCCTGCGTTTCGTCACCCCGCCCCGTTCTCTGACTCGGCTCATCGGGCGGGCGCTGGCCGATTTCCGGATGATTCGCGAGGGTGACCGGGTCCTGCTCGGCCTTTCAGGGGGCAAGGATTCTCTCACACTACTGCACGTGTTGGAGCATTTCCGCCGGCACGCACCCGTTCGTTTCGAGCTGGGTGCCGCCACGGTCGATCCGCAGAGTCCGGACTTCGATCCCCGCCCCCTGGTGCCCTACCTCGAGAGTCTCGGGATCCCATATCACCTGTGCAGCGAGCCCATCGTGGCGCTGGCCCGGGAGAAAATGCGGAACGACTCATTCTGCGCGTTTTGCGCGCGCATGAAGCGCGGCATCCTCTATGGCGCGGCACGGCGCCACGGGTACAACGTACTCGCCCTGGGACAGCACCTGGACGATCTCGCCGAGAGCTTCCTGATGTCCGCCTTCCATGAGGGGCGCCTCCAGACCATGAA
>JALVEU010000258.1 GCA_027030565.1 Gammaproteobacteria bacterium
ACCGGGCTCGCCGGGGTCTGTGCCGAGTTCGGGGTCTACCGGTTCGTCGCCGGTCTCCGGTTCATCTTCGTTCCCCTGGGGACCCTTCGGATTGTTCCGGGGTGGAATGCTGCGCGCCGGACGCTCCGCCGCCAGCGGGATGACTCGGTGGATCTCGCCCCAGTCCTCGCTCTCCAGGAGCACCTCCACGGCGCGTGGCAGGGGAGGGGCACGGCCGGGGGCGGCTGCTGTAGGCGGCCAGCGCTCCGTCCAGTTGCCACTGGGTGTGAGGACCCGCACCTGGAATGCGTCCAGACCGGTGAGTAGTGGGGTCTGTACCTGCGCTTCCTCCGGGGCGCCATCGAGCCGCGTCCAGACCACGCGCACGAGCGTGTCGTCGTCCAGCAGGTAGGTCACCCTTTGGAGGTTGGCGCGGGGCAGGGCGGCAGGGTTGCGCACGGCGGCATGGGTGAAGCGGAGCGCGGGGGTCCCGTCCTGGACCTCCAGTGCCGGTTCGAGGTCCCCGAAGGCGTTGCGCACCGGGCGCGGGGCGAGAAAGCGCAGATCCCGTTCCAGCATGCGCAGGGCGAACTGCAGCGCCTGCAGGCGCTCGGCGGCCCGCTGGGTGCGTTCCTGAGTGTTGAGGACCACGTTGAGCCCGGAGTAGGCCATCACCCCCAGGATCGCGAAGATCGCCACGGCGATGAGCAGCTCGATGAGGGTGAAGCCCCGTGCGAGGCGGCGTACGGCTTTCATGGCCGCCCCAGGAATCCGGTCACGCTGGCCAGTGCGCCCGGACCCCCGTCGGGTCCGTCGCCGCCCGGCAACACCCGGATCTCCACGCGGCGTACGTCCTTGTCGGGGGTTTCCTTCACCTCTCGCTCCCAGCGCCATTCACGTCCGCCGAACTCCTCGGTGCCGGAGCTGCGGCCGACGGGCGGGAAGCGGCGTTGAGCGTCGAGCTCGGCCAGCTGGTTCATGGCCACCCAGTGGGCGAGGGTCTTGTCGCGCAGGTAGCCCAGGTTGGCCGTGCCGGTGGCCGTACTGCGGATGACGGCACCGAGGGCCAGGGCGATGATGGTGGTGGCCACCAAGACCTCCAGGAGTGTGAAGCCGGCGCTGCGGGCGGCCGGGTTCATGTCTCCATCTCCAGTTCGGCGTTGCCGAGCGCATCCACGGCCAGCAGCGCGTCGGGACGCCGACCGTCGGCGATCAGCACCTCGAAGGGTGTGACCTCTCCGCTGGAGAGGATCATCACCTGCGGCAGCAGCTTCTCGGCTCTGGGGTCGAAATCGACGCGCAGCCCTTCGAGGTACAGCTCCAACTCCAGGTCCTCGGGCAGCCGACGCCCGCGGAGCGGAGAGTCGGGATCTGCGGGCACCCACTGACCGTCGCGGTAGTGCAGGAAACGATACCCGTCGCGCTCGAACAGGATGCCCAAGTCCTCGCCATTGAACAGGGCGGTCTCCCGGGCGGCCTGCACCCGCGCGGCCAGCGCGCGGGCCTCACGGGCCTCGCGCTCGCCCTCGCGGTCGTGAAAGCTCAGCACGGCGAGGCTCATGATGATGGAGATGATGACGATCACCACCATGAGCTCGATGAGGGTGAAGCCGGCCGCCGCACGCAGCCGCGCTGCGGCAGGATCCAGCGGCTTCAGTCGAGGTTCCAATTGCCGATGTCGGCCGCCGTGCCTTCGCCGCCGGGCTGGCCGTCGGCACCCAGGGAGTAGACGTCGAAGGCGCCATGTTCGCCCGGGCTCAGGTACTGATAGTCGTTGCCCCACGGGTCCTTGGGCAGGCGGTCCAGATAACCGCCTTCCTTCCAGTTGGGCGCCTCGGGCGGGGCCGTGGGTGGACTGACCAGCGCCTCGAGGCCCTGTTCGGTGGTCGGATAGTTGAAGTTGTCGAGCCGGTAGAGGTTCAGCGCGGCCTCGAGCGACCGGATATCCTGTTTGGCCTTGACGATGCGGGCCTGGTCGGGGCGATCCATGATCCGGGGCACGACGATGGCGGCCAGGATCGACAGGATCACCACGACGACCATGACCTCGATCAGCGTGAATCCGCTCTGAAGGCGCTGTGAAATGCGTAACGGTGCTTGCATGGAGGAACCTCGTTGACTGGACGATACGAAAATCCATTCCCGAAGGCCGGTGGTTGCAGCCGACCCGGTGCCGCCCCGTCCGGGGACGGAAGCCGCACGTGGTGTGGAAATGGGCCGGACGCCGGGCCTGAGCCGGTGAGGGCGTCCATGATACCAACTTCCGGCGACCGCCGGCTGCGCCGCAGCGGCCCGTGGGCCGGCGTGCTGCGGTACTGGTGGCCGGTGGCGGTCCTGGCGACGGTCACGGGGCTCCTGCAGCTCGG
>JALVEU010000259.1 GCA_027030565.1 Gammaproteobacteria bacterium
CTTCCGGGTAGTCGATCTTGCCGCAGCCCGCACAGGCCAGGTTGCACCGGAACAGGGGCTCGAGCATCAGCACCAGCGGATAGCGCTGCACCCCCTTGATCTTCTGTTTGAGGATGTAGGCGCCGATGCGGACCTGCTGACGAAGCGGAATGCCCATGGAGGTCTCCGGAGGGGGACTCGTGGCCTGGGATTATACTGGATCGCGGTTTTGGGCGAAGATACGACCCCGTTCGACGCCAGGCGACCAGCATGACCGCCCCAGTTCCCCGACACCGACCCGACCCGCCCCTCAGCGAGGCCCAGCACGCCCTCCAACGTCACCTGCTCGACGGCGTCTCGCGCACCTTCGCCCTGACCATTCCACAATTGCCGCCCAGGCTCGCGCCCGTGGTGGCCAATGCGTATCTGCTGTGCCGCATCGTGGACACCATCGAGGACGAACCCAACCTGGACCTGGAGGCCAAGGCCCGGCACTGTGCCGCCTTCGTCGAGGCCGTGGAGGGCCACGTGGATCCCCGGGTGTTCGCCGAATCACTGGCGCCGAGGTTGTCGGAGGCCACCCTCCCGGCCGAACACGAGCTCATCTCGTGTACGCCGCAGGTTCTCGCCATCACGCATGTCTTCTCAGGCGCCGAGCAGGCGGCGCTGCGTCGTTGCGTGCGCATCATGGCCGAGGGCATGGTGGAGTTTCAGCGCCCTCGACCCCACCGAGGCCTGGAGGATATGGCCGAGCTGGATCGGTATTGCTATCACGTGGCGGGCGTGGTGGGCGAGATGCTGACCGAGCTCTATTGCATCCATTTTCCCCAGGTCGCCGAGCGCCGCGCTGAAATGATGTCCCTGGCCGTCTCCTTCGGCCAGGGATTGCAGATGACCAACATCCTGAAGGACATCTGGGACGACCACGCCCGGGGCGCGTGCTGGCTCCCCCGCAGCGTGTTCGCCCGGGAGGGCGTGGATCTGGATCGGCTCTCACCGGCCCACCCCGAGCCGGGGTTCGCCCGTGCACTGCGGCACCTGGTGGGTGTGGCCCACGGACATCTGGCCAATGCCCTGCGTTATACACAAGGAATCCCGCCCGAGCAGACCGGGATTCGGAATTTCTGCCTCTGGGCGCTGGGCATGGCGGTGCTCACCCTGCGCAAGATCTACGCCAACCCGGGGTTCACCGACGGTCGCCAAGTGAAGATCAGTCGTCGCAGCGTCAAGGGCACCATCCTGGTCAGCCGTGCCACGGCGCGCCATAATGCGCTCATGTGGCTCAGCTTTCGAGTGGCCGGTCTCGGGTTGCCGCTGTCGAGGCCCGGCCCGTGAGCGGCCCCGGCCGGCGGATCGGAATCATCGTGGCACTGGCCGTCGAGGCGGAGACCCTTCCCGCGCCGGTGACCGAGCGCTACGTCGTGGTCAAGACGGGCATGGGCGCCGAACGGGCCTACCGGGGAGCCCGGGAACTGATCCGCGCCCGCGTGGGTGGCCTGGTCAGCTGGGGTACCGCGGTGGCACTCAGTCCGGCGCTGAACACGGGCGACCTCGTCGTCCCGGAGGCGGTCTGTGATCAGGAGGGACGCCGCTACGAACCCGACACGGAACTCCAAGCACGGATCACCCCTCAGATCCGGCCCTCAGGGCTGCTCGGCGAGGCCTCCACACCGCTGTGTACACTGGAGCAGAAGCTGCGTTTCACCAAGCTCCATGGCGCCGTGGCCGCGGACATGGAGACCGCGGCGATCGCCAAGGCGGCCCGGGCCGCCGGCATCCCGTTCGCCGTGGTACGCGTGGTGGTGGACGACCTCAGCAGCGAGATCCCGCCCTGGGTCCTCCGCGCCATTCACCCGGACGGACGGGCGCGCGTTCCAGCGCTGACGCGCGGTCTGCTGCTTTCCCCGCCGGGCGACCTCGCGCACCTGTGGCGCCTGGGACGGCGCCTGCGCACGGCGCTGGAAACCCTGCGCCGACAGGGGGCTGAGCTGCAGTGAAACCGTTCCGAAACACGATGCAGGCGGATACACAGCGCTTTGTGGCGGGGTGCACACCGGCCGAAACACCCGGTGCTCCATGAACAATGCCCTGGCGCTCATCCTGGCTGCCGGCATTGGTCGGCGGGCCGGTCTGCCGCACCCCAAGTGCCTGTTGGAGTGTGGTGGTCACACCCTATTGGAACGCCACCTGCGGCTGCTCCGTGCAAGCGGTGTGACAGAGGCGGTTTTCGGGCTGGGCCATCGGGCCGAGGAGATTCGCGCCGCAGCCTCCCGGTGCAACCCGGGGATGACCTTGCGTTTCGTGGACAACCCCCGGTACCGGGCGGGCAGCGTGCTCACCTTGTGGTCCCTGAGG
>JALVEU010000260.1 GCA_027030565.1 Gammaproteobacteria bacterium
CGGACGTCTCACAGCCCCGGATCGCACCTCGCAACGACTCTGCGTACGCAGCATGGCCACCCGGCAGATGCAGCGACACCGGGACATAGCGGAAACTGTCGAAGGCATCCTGCCAGGAGCGGCACAAATTGTGCAGATAGGGCCCTTGGGCGCTGCAGGTGAACCAGACCAGACACACGGGCCGCTCGTGCGGCTGCGCCGTGACGTGTTCCACCAGACTCTTGATGGCCGCGAAACCGGTGTCGAAGGCGATGAACAGCAATCCGTGGGTCGCCGCCTCGTCCACCACCCGAGTGCCGAAAGGCCCCTCCAGGGCCAGGCTCCGGCCCACGTGGAGACCACTCAGAAAGGCATCCACCGTCACATCGGGCAACGGACTGCGGCGCAGGTGGAACTCCAGCAGCCGAGCCTCGCAGGGACAGCTGGCGATGGAGAGCGCCGGCCCGTCCACGAATCGCACGTACTGTCCCGGATGAAACCGCATCCGCTGGGTGCGGGCGGTGGCCACCCGGAACAAGACCAGGTCATCGCCCAACCACTCCACGTGACGCACCTTGACCGCATAGCGCCGGGGCTCGATCTGCCGGGGCACGCCGTCCGGAAGCTCCAGGACCACGTCCGAGGCGGGGGTCACGGAGCACAGCAGCACGTAGCCCTCGGCTTGTTCCGCCCGCGAGAAGCTGTAGTCGGGCCGGCGCAGGGCCTCCACGTCGCCGGCCACCAGCCGCGCCTTGCAGCGACCACAAGTGCCCGTGTTGCAACCATAGTCCAGCGCGATCCCCGAGCGAATCGCGGCATCCAGGATCGACTCTCGTCCCTGGACCTCGAACGTTCGCCCCTCGCCGACGAACGAAACCCGGTGACCCACGACTCAGCCCAGGGGTTCGATCCGCAAGCGCCCCTCCTGCAGGAAAATCTGAGCCGGCTTGCGCAACCGCTCGCGTCCGATGCGCTCGTTGACCACGTACCGTCCGGCCACAGCGACCAACTCCGGGTCTAGGGACTGGCAAAAGATGCGCGCCTCGGTGTCGCCGCGCACACCGGCCAGCGCCCGCCCTCGCAGGTTGCCGTACACGTGCACGTGCCCGTCGGCCATGACCTCGGCACCAGAACCCACCTGCGCCAGCACCACCACGTCTCCGCCCCGGGCATAGATCCGCTGACCGGAGCGCACCGGGCGTGTGACCACCAGCGTGCGGGCCGCGTGTGCCGCCTGACCCTTGGCCGGCGGAGCGGGAGCCGGCTGAGGGCGCGTCCGGGCCGGGGCTGAAGGTTTGCGCACGGGTTCCGAAGCGGGCTCGAACGACGGAGCACGTTCAGCCTCGGGGAGCAGCGCCAGATCCATGGACTGAGCGGCCTGAGCCTGCTTGGGCGAGCCGCCGCGCACGGCCACGGGCACCATGCCGAACCCGCGCAACAGGCCGAGCAACAGCGGGAGTTCATCCAGAGCATCTGCCGGATCCAGAGCGCCCAAGTCCAAGACCACCGGGGTGTTGCGGAAGAAGTCCGGAGCCTGAGCCACCCGGGACTCCAGCCCCGGGCTCAGCGCCTCCACCGAAGCGGTGAACAAACGCAGGACCGGCAGCGAAAAGCTCCCGGCGCGAATCTCGAAGGCCGCCTCCTGACCGGACCGGCTGGGACTGTTCGCGGACATACGCACTCCGAATGGCTCAAGCGGTCACCGAATTATACCCGTCGCAGGCTTGTGAACGGATGGACGCCTGCGCAGCGTGGGCTATGGGCCGGTACTTTGTACGCCGGAGAACTCGACTACTGCCAGCGTCACCCGCGAGATGCACACCAGACGCCCGGACTCGTCCTCGATGCGCACCTCCCACACCTGGACGCGCCGACCCAAGTGCAAGGGTGTCGCGCGGCCGGTGACGTGCCCCTTCCGTGCCGGACGCAGATGATTGGCGTTGACCTCCAGTCCCAGGCAGCTGTAACCCTCCGGCACGCACAGCGCACCGCCCACACTGGCGAGGGTCTCGGCCAGCAGGACGGAGGCACCGCCATGGAGCAGACCGTAGGGCTGCACCGTGCGCCGATCCACGGGCATCCGGGCACGGAGCTCTCGGTCACCGACGGCCGTGAACTCGATGCCCAGGGCTTCCAGTGCGGTGCCGCGGGTCAGGGCCTGCAGCTGGGCGACCGTGGCAGGCTGCGCCCAGATCCGAGCCGCCGTCTTCACCGGTCTGCCACCGCAGCTGGACAGGCTCGGTCTGCGGGGGCGTCGGGCCGGGCCTCGACGGGCGGCCGCGCCTTGGCGAGTGCCAGCAGGGGCCGGCGTGCCGGCAGCGGCGCGGCTCGCGCACCTTCGCGCAACGCCCGGGACAGGCTGGAGGACGCGATGGGCCACTGCGCCTTGAGCACGTTCCGGGCCGAGTCCCCTTCGAAGGCCACGATCCCGTAGCGCCCGTAATGGGGCAGCTTGCGGGCCAGGGCTGGGAGCGCTTCGGGCTGCACCACCTGCAACAGTGCCACGGCGGTCGCCCCGTGGCGTGCCGCGGCCGCCACGGCCAGCGACTGCGCAGACAAGTTCTGCTCGCCCAGTCTCTGTGCCACCCGCGCAGCCAGCCCGGGCGCCCAGGTGCTGCGCAGGCGGTTCTCCCGGCCGAGGATCCACAGGGCCACACCCGGCGGGGGCTGCAGCGCCTCGTCGTCCCAGTGCAACGTCATCTGCGGATAGCGCTGCAGCCACTGGGCGGCCAGGGCCTCCCAGGCCGCGCGCCGCGCCGCTGGTGCCCGGCGCGGCAGCACCACCCAGATCCGCTCGGCACCCCACACGGCACCCAGGCTGGGCGGACGCTCCTCAGGATCCAAGCGCCGGAACACGTCAAATGCCGGATCCACCCGAACGTGGACCGGCTCGTGCGCAAAGCGCAGGGTAACGGCGGTTTCCCGACCCGAGAGCCGCACCACATGCATGCGCGCCCGTGGTTCCCCCTGTAGGCTCACCGCCAGCGGGACCTCGAGCCG
Source organism: Gammaproteobacteria bacterium (assembly GCA_027030565.1). Taxonomy (GTDB): domain Bacteria; phylum Pseudomonadota; class Gammaproteobacteria; order JAJDOJ01; family JAJDOJ01; genus JALVEU01. Next base: position 2,980 of record JALVEU010000260.1, read on the forward strand.
ATAAGCCGGGCCCGGCTGAACCTGTCCCAGCCGCAGTCGCAGCTCCCATCGCCCACCCTCGCGCGAGACCTGCGGCGCATCGACGATCTGGAGCCGGGGGGCACCCGGCCGATCCACCCACTGCTCGAAGAACCTGCGCAGATCGGTGCCGCTGGCCACCTCCATCACCGCGCGCAGGTCTCCGAATCCCGCGCGGCGCCCCCGGTAGTCCGACCAGAATCGGCGCACCCCTTTCAAGAAACGCTGGTCGCCCAAGCGCCGGCGGAGCATGTGAAACACCATCATGCCCTTGTGGTAACCCACCGCGTGGCTGAGTTCGTCATGACGCGAGCGGAATTGGGCCAGCGGCAAGTCCCGATGCGTCTGCACGTAGTCGGCGTATTTCTGCAGAGCGGCGTGCCGGAACGCCGCGCCGCGACCCTTGGCCTCCTCCTGGGCGTAATCGGCGAAATAGGTGGTCAACCCCTCACTCCAGTTCCCCGAATCCCAGTCCACGAAGACCCCGTTGCCCCACCAGTTGTGCACGATCTCGTGGACGAAGGCGCTATCCAGGATGAACGGCAGACGCAGGACCCGCGAGCCCATGAGGGTGAACGACGGCAAGCCGTAGCCGGTCTGGCGATCGTTTTCCACCAGGGCGAACTTGGCGTAGGGATAGGGCGCGATGAGCCGCGAATACAGGTCCAGAGCGCCACCGGCCGTGCCCAGATACCGCTGGGCCAGCGAGGCGTCGGGCTCCAGCAGATAGGCCAGGCGCAGGGGGACACCACTGCCTTCGCGGTAACGCAGGAACCGCCCCCACACCAGGTCGATGCCCTCCAGTGGGCGATCCTCACACCAACCGTTCTCACCCAGCGGCATCCCCTCGCTGACCACCACCCAGCCAGCGGGAGCCTCTACGGCCATGCGGAAGCGCACCCTTGAGTCGGGGATCGTGGGAACCCAGGCGTCCCCGGCAGAGAACCACCCCACCTGGCCCTCGGGGGCCTCGAACGCCCCACGGTAGCCGATGGTGACCCCCTCCCGACCTTGGGGCCAGGTGTAGCGCCACTCCTGTACACCGCGTTCGGCGCTGCCCACGGGCTCGGCCGGATGGCCGTCGACGCGCGGCGTCCAACCGGCGCGCAGGACAAAGCGCAGCTCGCCGCGGGGGCGCAGTTCGACTGGGACCCGAAGGTGGTCGCTCACCTCCAGGGTGCCGGCCGCCGGGTCCAGCCGCAGCTCCAGGCCGTGCCATACAACCGGCGGTTCCACGGCCACCGCCAGTCCGACCATGCATAGCCCCGCGAGGAGCACTGGGGTAGCATGGGCACCCCTGCAACCGCCGCCATTCCTGGAGAGATGCCGCACGCCGCGCTCCCCTTGTGGATGTTCCTGCCACCGATGCTACTGCTGCTCGGCGGCTGTGTCTCTCATCCCGTGGCTCCCACCCGCATGCAATCGCCCGAAGCGGAGATAGCGGATTCACCGGTGGTCGACACCCAAACCTTGTTGGATATACCCACGCTGGTGAGCCGGATCGCCGACCGCCGAGTGATCTACGTGGGCGAGACCCACGACCGCTATGCCCATCACCTGGTCCAGCTCGAGATCATCCGCCGCCTGCACGCTCGCGGCAGACCGCTCGCCGTTGCCATGGAGTTCTTCCAACAACCATACCAGGAAGCACTCGACCAGTGGGTGGCCGGGGCGATCGGCGAAGCCGAGATGCTGCGCCGTACCGAATACTTCACGCGGTGGCGTTTCGACTATCGCCTGTACCGCCCCATTCTGCGCTTCGCGCGGGACCATGGCATTCCCCTGGTGGCGCTCAACGTTCCACGCGAGGTCACCCAGGCGGTGAGCCGCAAAGGCTTCGCCGGTCTGGAGGCGGCGCAACGCCGCTGGCTCCCGGAGCATATGGACACCGCCGACACACGCTATCGCGAACGCCTGGAGGAGGTCTTCTCGCGCCACCCCCCCAAGACCCGGGAACGCGCCTTCCAGCACTTCTACGAGGCCCAGCTTCTCTGGGACGAAGGCATGGCCCAACGGCTCGCCGCCTACCTCAAGGCACACCCGGAGCGACAAGTGATCGTGCTGACCGGCGCCGGTCACGTGGCCTTCCGGCGCGGCATACCCAACCGCCTTCAACGGCGCATCCGCGTACCCGACGCCGTGGTCTTGCTGGGCGCCGAGGCCCTGGTGGCCCCGGAGGTCGGCGACTACGTGGTGGCACCAACACCCCGAGAGCTGCCGCCGCGCGGCCTGCTGGGAATCTTCATGAAGGATACGCCCAAGGGCGTCGTCGTGGAGGACTTCTCACCCAAGAGCGCGGCGCAAGTGGCCGGTCTGCGCAAGGGGGATCGAATCCTCACCGTCGACGGGCGAACAGTGCGGGACAGCATTGACCTGCGCCTGGCACTCTTGGACGCCAGGCCGGGACAACAGGTGGAGCTTGAGGTCGAGCGCGGGCGCGGAGCCCACACCGAGCGCCGGCGCTATACCGTGACCCTCGGGGCCCCGCCCCGGGCCGAGCACCGGTGAATGCCGGCCGCGGAGCGGGACGGGTGCTCAGTGGGCCTCGGGGACGTAGAACCGATTGGCCAAATCGTCGCGCTTGTGCTCGGCCCAACAGGTGATGGCGGGATCCTGGGCCTCGAGTTGTTCGGCCTTCTTCTTGGCCTCGGCGTAGGTCAGCACCTCGTCTTCGTGGCGCCAGGTCTCGAAGGCATACTTTTTCTTGCAGGCGACGATGAAACCGGGCTCGTCCGGACGATGTACGAAGCTCATGTGTGTCCTCCTCTTGCGATGACCATGGGAACATGCGCAATGATAGTGTCTCGCCTTCAGGATCCAACCCCACCATGACTGCGTATTACGCCGCCGCCTGTCAGACCGACTTCCCGGCCGCCGAGGACCGCACGGCGATCCCCGAGCGGGTGAATCGCATGTGCGAAGTGGCGCTGCAGACCATCGTGGGTTACGAGCCTTTCTTCGACGTGCGGTTGCTGGTCTTCCCGGAGTTCGCCCACACCCCACCGGTTTACGACACCGTGGACAAGCTGCGCCGCAGGCTGGCCGTGCCCGTGCCCAACGAGCATACCGACCGCTATGCGCAGCTCTGTCGCGAGTACGGCGTATTCATCCAGACCGGCAGCTTCCTGGAGGCCCCACCCGAATATCCGGACGTCGTGTTCAACACCACCTGCCTCATAGGGCCCCAGGGCGTGCTCAGTCGCTACCGCAAGGTCAACCCCTGGATCCCCTGGGAGATTCATGCCAGTCCCCACGATATTCCGGACTATCCCGACGACCCGTTCCCGGTGGTGGACACCGAGATCGGGCGCCTGGGCGCGGCCATCTGCTACGACTGGCTGTTCCCCGAGACCATCCGCGAGCTGGCCATGCGGGGCGCCGAAGTGCTGATCCGCGTCTCGGCGTACATGGACCCGTGGGGTGCCACCGCGCCCATGGACTGGTGGACCTTGGTCAACCGCACCCGCGCGCTGGAGAACACGGCGTACGTGGTGGCGGCCAACCAGGGCGCCACCATGAGCCACTTCCCACCCTTCTCGTGGCCCGGGGGTAGTATGGTGGTGGATCCGGACGGACGCATCCTCGCCCAGGCCGACCCCGGGCCGGGTGAGAAGGTGGTGGTGGCGCCCATCGACCTCGATGCCTTGCGCAGCTTGCGGGAACGTCGCATGGGACACGACATGCGGGGGCACCTGCGTACCGAGATCCACGGCTATCTCCGGCACGCCCGGCTCCCACCGGCCGAGTCGCACCCCATCTCCATGAACGCGCTGCGCGAGCGCATCCGCAGCAGCCAGCGCCGCAAACCCCCGAACTGAAGGGGGCATCACGAACCAGCCGATCCGCATCCCTATAATCTTCTGTTCATTCGTGCAGGAGCCGCCGTGAGAAAACTGAGCCAGTTGCTGGAACGCTGGGCGTCCGAGCCGGCCCATCAGAAGCCTGTTCGCACCTACCAGGTGAGTCTTCCCGTACACGACGCCGCGCGCCTCGAGGCGCTGATGGAGATGTATCCGCAGGTCGGCCGCGAGGCGCTGTTGCGCGAGATCCTTTCCGCCGCACTCGATGAGATCGAAGCCTCGTTCCCCTACGTCCCCGGCGAACGGGAGATCGCCCGGGACGAGTTCGACGACCCGATTTATGAGGACACGGGCCCCTCACGCCGTTTCCACGAGCTGACCCGCAAGCACGCCGAGCACCTGTCCACCGCCCCGGACCACGAGTGACGCCATGCTTCCCAACTTTCTCGTCATCGACGCCCCCGCGCCGGCACCACGTGGCTGGCTTGCGGAAATCAGGCGCCTGCTGGTGCTCTGGGAGGGGCCGCACGGTCGGAGGGGAATCCTCGCCACGCCCCCAGCAGGGCCAGTCGCCTGGACAAGTCCATGGATCATTGATCGGGCATGAGGGTCATCCTGTTCACCCATACATTTCTGCCGACCATTGGGGGCAGAGAGCTCGTGGTCCATTTCCTGGCGGACGCATTGACGCGCAAAGGCGTGGACGCGCGAGTCGTCGGCCCTTCCGGTGCCCGTAGCGCACGCGGCCTTCGCCTGCGATACAAGGTGCACCGATACCCAAAGCTCATCGAGGGCGGCTTCGCATCTCCGAAGACAGGACTCAGGCGGCGGATCTGGTTGGAGCGTCAGCAGTCCTGGCTATTGCGCATGGACTGGCGGCTGTTCGGCGCCGATCTGATCCATGCGCACACCACCTATCCTGCCGGGTACGTCGCCCACCGGGTTTGCAGAAACCGGATTCCGGTGGTGATCACCCCGCATGGAACGGATATCCACGAAATTCCAGAAATCGGTCACGGACTGGCCTTGCTTCCTGGTGTTCGGGACAAGATTCGAGAGGCCCTGCAGACAGCCGATACGGTCACGGCCATAAGCGATAGCATCCGTGACGTGGCCCAGGACCAATGGAAGGTGCCCCCGGAGCGCGTGGTGCGGATCGACAATGGCGTCGACATACACCGATTCGACGCAGTCACGGCAGCCCCGGTCAGAAAGCACTTCCAAATTCCTGCGCATTCGCCCATCGTGCTCAACGTGGGCAACTATACGCCCCGTAAAGGGCAGGATGTGCTCGTGCGGGCCGCGGCGCTGCTGCGTCGGGCCGTGCCAGAGGCACGCGTCGTGATCGTAGGAAGAGGTACGGATCCCCTTCGACAGACGATCGACGAGCTGGGTCTGCAAGATTACGTCATTCTGACGGGCACACTTCCCATCCCTTCGATCGGAAAGGCCAACGGTTCAGACCTGCTCGGCGCATTGTATGCGGAAGCCACGGTGGTGGTATCCGCCGGCATCGCCGAAGGTTCGGAAGGGCTTTCCCTGGCCATCCTGGAGGGCATGGCAGCGCGTTGCCCGATCGTCGCGACCGAGATTTCCGGCAACAAGGATATCGTGCGGCCAGGTTACAACGGAGTCCTGATACCGCCCGGATCGGAGCGGGAACTGGCACAAGCACTGATCCGGCTGCTCCAACACCCGGCGCAGTGCGAAACCCTGGCGCAAGGTGCCCGCAAGACTGCGGAAGAACACAGCTGGGACCGCATCGCTGAACAGTACATCCGCACTTATGAGAGCCTCCTTCGCAGGAAAGGGGCTCGGACGAGACTGCGTACGGGAGAAGAACATGGGCCAGACCATCCAGCCCATTAACGAACCGTTGCCCTCCGGCACTCACCAGGACCCCTTATGGCGGCATAGAAGAGGCCAGTTTTGAGACCCGGCGGTGGCTCGTCGAGGAAGTCTGTGGGGAACCCAACGAGGCGCTGGGCGCCTGGCTGGGTCGGGATCTCTCCTCCTGGAACCGGACCTGAGCCGGCTGCCCTCACCCCTCACCGCGGCAGGGACCCAGGCCCACCACACCCAGGAGCCGGTCTCCGGCGTAGATCAGGGGCATCCGGTCCCGCTCCCAGGGCGGAATCCCGGCCTCCTGGAAGTACTTGCCCAGCGGGCGGCGACGTGGGCTCCCGCCCAGGGCGCAGCGCTCC
>JALVEU010000261.1 GCA_027030565.1 Gammaproteobacteria bacterium
TCGTTGTCCCAGGGCGGCTGCACGATGAGGTTGCGCACGCCGGCGGCCTGCATGCGCGGAATCAGCTCGCCCGCGAGCCGGTCCAGCCAACCCTCGCCGGGGCGTGGATATTTGGGATCGGACTGACGAGCCCGCAGGTCGGCCTCCAGCTCGTCCTTGAGCGGCTCGATCCAGACCACCGTGGGCACGGGCCGCGCGCGCAGGATGCCCGTCTGCGCGGTGTAGCGCGCCTGCAGCGCGTCGCGCAGCGTGCCCCAGGCATCGGCGGCGGCCCAGCGGTCCCCGGCGCCCACGGGGGCCGCCAACCAGTAGAGCTCGGGCGTGGTGCGCGTGGCCCCGCCGCCACCCAGGGCGATGTCCATGGCGACCACCTGACGCCCCCGCTCCTCGCGTAGGGTGGTGGTCACGGCGGGCGGGGTGTCGAAGAAGGCGAGCACGGTGCGACCCGGCCCGGTGCGGAACAGGAAGCCCTGGTGGCGCGTGAGCCATTCCTCCGGCCCGTAGTCGCGCGCACCTGCCAGATCGCGCACCACCTCCGTGAGCGCCCGGAAGCGCTGCGTCAGCGCCCGGTCCCCGGGACGCACCGCCAGGGGCAGCTCCAGTTGCACGTGGGTGGCCTGCGCCAGCGCCGGGCCCGAGGCCCGGATCCGCAACCCGATGCCCTGGAACGCCTGGCCCGAGAAGGTAAACCGCGCCGGGCGCACCAGCCAGTCCATGCGCCCGGCGTTGCCGGCCGCATCCTCGAAGCGCCAGCGCAGCACCGTGGCCTCGCCCTCGCGCCCCTGCCCCTCGAAGCGCAGGCCCTTGGGCTCCAGCACCGTCTCGAACCGTTCCCACAGCCGCTCCCAGCGCCCATCGGCCAAATAGGCGTCCCGGTAGGCGGCCCAGTCGCGGGTGAAGGGCGGGACCGCCCCCTGCACCACCCGGAAGCGGGCCGGTGGCCCCCAGCCCTGCCCCGGGGCCGCCCACCACAGCACGAGATCGCCGACCTCGAGCCGCGCCGGTGCGCCGGGCACGCCTTCGTCGGAGCGCGCGAGCGCCAGCACGGCATCGCCCAGCGCCACGCGCAGCGGCGCGGGCCCGGCCTGCGGCGGCTGCACCCGCAGCGTCAACGTGGGATCGGTCCAGGCCAGGCGCGCGTGATGGCTGGAGTCCGGGGCATCCTCGAAGCGGATGCGGCGCTCGCCCCCGGGAAACTGCGCCAGGGCCGCCAGATCGTCACCTTCCAACTCCAGCCGTACGTACAGGCGCTGGAAGCCCTGCGCCTCGCCCGAGGGGGTCTCGAAGGCGAGGCAGAGCGTAGGGCTGCCGACCAGGGCGGATGGCAGCGTGACCCGCGGACGTTGTTCCCCCTCCCCTGCGGCGGTCCAAAGCGTGCTCCACTCGGCCCCGTCCGCAGAGACCCGGATGCGCGTGCCCGGCGCTGCGTCCAGGACCGTGCCGCGGTCTTCGTCCGGGCCTTGCAGCTGCAAGGCGCGAATGGGCCGGCCGGCGGCGAAGCAGTAGCGCAGCGCCCCACTCCAGAGCAGACGAATGCGGCCCTCGATGTCGCGCTGGAAGAAGAGGTCCCCCACGCCGTCCAGGATCGCATCGCGCAGCACCTTGGGGCGCCGCGGGTCGTCCGGCGTCACTCCGTCCAGGGGATCCCCGTAGATCGGACGCCCGAGCTCCTCCGTATAGGCGATCCACTGGGGCACGCGCCCGCGCCATTGGGGATCGAAGCGGTCCCAATAGGTGTAGTGCGCGGGCCCGTCGCCGAAGGTGAGCACCGATTCGGTGAGCATGGCGTCCATGAGCGGCACCCCGTCCAGGCGCGGGGCCACGAGCCCATCCACCGCTTGCAGGCCGAGGCTGCGCCGCCCGGATCCCTCGGCCTGGAGTACGACCTCCGTGGCCGAGCCCGGGAGGTCCACGGCGCCGCCGCCCGCGCCGCGCGACATGCCCGGTTCGTCCCAGGAAAAGCGCAATGCCGGGGACTCGATGGGCCCGGACCCGCCGCCGTCGTCCCCCCCACCGGCCCCGGGGGAGCCGCCACCCCCGCAGGCGCCCAGCACGAACAGACTGGCCGCCAGCGCGGCCCCATGCATTCCATGCCTTTTCATGAGCCTCCCCTCCGGCGGCCACCGATTCATGGAGCATAGGGAAGGCCCCTGGTACGCTCAACACATCAGGACGCCGTTCGCGCTGCAGGTCGCGCGGTTCGTCGACCGCTCCCCCTCGAAGGCTGCCGAAGGCCCTATCCTCGCAGCCGATGCGAACAGATGGAGCCCAGTCCGCCATGAATCCGAGATCCTTCCGTCGTCCCCTGGGGACATCCTCCCTGCTCCTCGCCCTGGGCCTCGCATTGAGCGGCTGCGGCGGCTCCTCCGACGGCGGTGACACCGGCGCACCTTCCACACCCACGACTCCGGAGGCCGGAGAGGCCTTCACCGTCACGGACACCACCTATGTGAACACCCTGCTCGGCTACGGCGAGGAGCGCGCGCAGGCCAGTTACCCCGCCTACATCCGCTCTCAGGCGGCCGGCGGCGACATCCTATGGGGCACCGACCTGGGCCTGCCCGTGACCCTGGAAAGCGACGGCGGCGGTGACGTCACCGTGTATCTCTTCGGGGACACCGACCAACTGGACCTGCAATGGCTGCAGAACACCGGGCAGGTGCGCAAGCTGCGCGCGCCCTACACGGAGGTGGCGGGACACAAGGGCGCCCTGGAGGGCGATGCCATCGCGGTTTCCGCCGACGACGATCCCAGCGACGGGGTCCATCTGGACCACGTCTACCGCAATCGCGAGGCCGGCGAATCGCAGCGGGTCTGCGACCTGGTAGACGACGACGGCTTCCGGGCGGTCTACCTCCAGGGCGTGCACAAGGACGCCTGCACGCAGCAGCCGCTGGACCACGTGCCCGGCAGCCTGAACACGACGCCTACCGGGGCCTGGGCCGTGGGCCAGCGCCTGTTCATGCTGGCGGGGGTGCAGCACCCGGAAAAGCTGCAGGAGGCCCGGTCCTATCTCGCCACCAGCGCCGACGGCGGCCTCCACTGGACCGTGCTCAACGGCGGGGCACCCTTCACGGCGCGCGGGTTTGAGGCGCGCTTCATCCACGGGTTCGGGCTGGAGGTGGACGCGGCCCGATATCAGGACCCGCAGCAGTCCGGGCCCTGCCTGCTGCCCCTGCCCAAGGGTGGCGACACCCACGGGGTGCTGCTCTTCGGCTCGGGACTGTGGAAGGCCAGCGACGTCTACCTGGCGTTTCTGCCGCGGGCGGCGCTGCTGGCCGCCGCGGCCGATCCGAACCGCGCGATCGAGCGCTGGTACTTCGGGGGAACCGGCTTCACGGGCCCGAACGGCCAGGCCTGCTGGAGCCGCGACGAGCGTGATGCGGTGCCCATCGTCCAGGCATCGGACCTGAGCTTCTACGCCCAGTTCGAGGACGCCTGCGGCACCGAGCTGGTGCACGCGGGTGTGGGCTACACCTCGGTGGTCCACGTGGACGAGACCCTGGCCGACGGCACCCGGATCGACCGCCTGGTGATGCTGCTCTCGCCCGCCTATCAGGGCATCCGCGCCGACGGCAGCGGGCTCGATGCGGACATGGGCACGGTCTTGATCACCGGTGATCCCATGCGCCCCTGGGTGTGGAATCTCAAGGTGGGTGCCGGCTTCGACGGCCGTCCCCCGGTCCAGCGCGCGTTCCGCCCCCTGCCCGTGCCCGCGGCCACCAACCGGGGGCTGCTGCCCAACGAGCCGGACTGCAAGGCCTCGGGGCGGTCCTGGAAGACGGTGGCTGGGTATGCACCGCTGCTCATCGATCGCTACACCCGGCTGAGCGCCGACGGCATGGGCGTGGATCTCTACTTCAACGTCTCGCGCTGGGACGTGCCGAGCCGCGCCGGGGATCCCCATGCCGGCGACCCGGTCATGGCGTACCACTACGTGGTGGACGTAATGCGCACCACGCTGCGGCCCAAGCCCGAGTGAGCCCCAGCGTCCCCGCGGATCAGGCCAGCGGGCGCAGGTCCACCGAAGTCTCACCGACTGGCAGTGGGACCGCCTCGGCCTCGTCGAGCGGCATGCGCTCGATGCGCCGGTAGCCGTCCGGGGCCGGATTCCTGTGGATCTCCAGGCGGCCGTCGTTCAGGGCGATCAGCCAGGCCTCGGGGATGCCGGCCCGGGCATAGGCGGGGAGCTTGAGGTCCCGGTCGTAGGCGAGGCTCCGGTCGGCCACCTCGATCACCAGCAGCACGTCGCCCGGACTTGGGTGCGCGTCGCGATACCAGTCCGGGCGCGGACGCAGCAGCGCCAGATCGGGCTGGGGTTCGGAGAGATCGCCCAGGCGAATCGGGCTCTGACAACGCACGACGGCCGCATCACCCACTGCACGATCCAATGCCCGCAAGAGAAAGTCCGTCGCCGCCGCATGGCGGCTTCCAATCGGTGTCATCTCGTACAGCTCCCCGTCGAGCAGCTCAATCCGGTCGTTTTCGCCGATGACGCCGTGTTCCACCATGCGATGGAAGTCGTCGACCGTCCAGCGGTGCCGCTGGACCGGTACCGCCGTCTCTGCCGCTGCCGTCATGCAGAACCTCCTCGGTGGCCGCCCCGGGTTTGGAGGCACCACCCTACGCAGTATCCGATCAGTCGGAGAGATAATACTCCACGGTGGATACGACCCGCACCCGCTTGATGTGCGGGTTGTTTCGATCCCGGGGCGTGATGCTGAACTGGCCCTGGCGGGCCCGCTTGATCTTCCCCAGGCGGCTGTTAGAGTCGGCGGCGAACTTCTCGGCCACCTCGCGGGCCTTGCGCGTGGCCTCCTCGATCATGGCGGGCTTGATCTCGTTCAGACGCGTGAACAGGTATTCCACCTGGTCTCCGTAGCGGCCACCCGTGAAGGCGATGCCACGCTTGCCGAGCTCGGAGAGCCGGCTCATCACCTTGCGCACGCCCTTCACGTCCTGGGAATAGACGGTCACCGTCTGCATGGCGATGTACCGAAATTCGGGCCGTCGCCCCGAGCTGTATTGCTCGGCCCATTTGTCCGTCACGTCCGGCGGTGACACCGTGATGTCTGCCGCGTCGATTCCATTGCTGGTCAAGAAGGTACGGATCTTTCCTGCGCTCTCATCGAGCTTCTCGTAGAGGGCGGTCAGCTCGTCGCCGGCCTCGGAGAAGCGGATGGGCCAGATGACCACGTCGGCCGGATACTCTCGCTCCGAGAGCCCCTTGACCACCACCGTGCGCTCGTACTCCTTGACCCGCACCGCCGACTCGCCGAGCAGGAAGCCCAGACCCAGCAGTCCCAACAGGAGACAAAGCCCCAGGACCATGGCGCTCTCGATTCCGGATTCTCTCATCTCGTCTCTCCTCGTGGGAAGGCGCCGTTCATCCGGCGAACGCGTCGCGCGCCTGCTTGGCGCGCTGGAAGATCTCGAGCAGGGTGTCGCCGTCGCCCTGCTCGATGGCCTGCGAGAGGCGGTCCATGTCGTCGCGGAAGCGGTCCATCATCTCCAGAAGGGCGTCCCGGTTGGCCAGGCAGATGTCCCGCCACATGACCGGGTCCGATGAGGCGATCCGCGTGAAATCCCGAAACCCGCCCGCCGCGTAGCGGAAGACCTCGTGGCGGTCCTCGAGGCGCGCCAGGCTGTCCACCAGGGCGAAGGCCAGCATGTGCGGCAGATGACTGGTGGCGGCGAGGACGTGGTCGTGGTGCTCGACGCTCATCTCCTCGACGACGGCGCCGGTGGCCTCCCACATCTCGCGGACCTCGCCCAGGGCGCGCAGTCCGGTCTCGGGCAACGGCGTGAGGATCACGCGCCGGTGGTAGAAGAGATCCGCGAAGGCGGCCTCCACGCCGCTCTGCTCGGTGCCTGCGATGGGATGGCCCGGGACGAACCCCTCCGGAAGCCGCCCAAAGGCCGCCCGCACCGCCTCCACCACGGACCGCTTGGCACTGCCCACGTCGGTGAGGACCGCCTGCTCGCCGAGCACCGGGGCGATCTGCCGGCACAGGCCCTCCATGGCCCCCAAGGGCACGGCGAGCACCACCATGTCCGCTCCCCGCACCGCCTCGGCCGGGTCGAGGGCGTAGCGGTCGATCACCCCGAGCTCCACCGCCCGTTGCAGATTACGTTCACGCCGCCCGCTGCCCACCACCTCGCCTACGTGGTGTGCGCGACGCAAGGCGAGGGCCAACGAACCCCCGATGAGCCCCACCCCCAGGATCGCCAGGCGCCCGATCACTGCCCGAGCACCAGGGCCATGGACTCCAGGAACCGGGCGTTCTGCGCCTTGGTGCCCACCGTCACGCGAAGATGGTTCGGCAGGCCGTAGTTGGCCAGCGGGCGGACGATCACGCCAAGCCGAAGCAGGGCCTCGTAGACCGGAGCGGCCTCGCGGCCCACGTCCACCGTGAGGAAGTTGCCGATGGAGGGGATCCACTGGAGATCCAGCGCCCACAGCCCTTCGGCAAGTTGCTCGAGCCCTTCGCGGTTGAGCTTGCGGCTGCGCAGCACGTGCACCTCGTCCTCCAGCGCCGCACCGGCCGCGGCCTGCGCGAGGCTGTTCACGTTGAAGGGCTGGCGCACCCGGTTGAGCAGGTCGGCAACCTCGGGGCGCGAGACCCCGTAACCCACGCGAAGTCCCGCCAGCCCATAGATCTTGGAGAAGGTACGGGTGACGATCAGGGTCGGGAAGGCGTCGAGCCAATCCATGGCGTGGGGGTAGTCCGGCTCCTCCACGTACTCCGCATAGGCCTCGTCCACCACGCAGATCACCTCCGGGGGGAGGGACTCCAGGAAGGCCCGCAGCGCCTCGCGCCCCACCCAGGTACCGGTGGGGTTGTTGGGGTTGGCGATGAAGACCACGCGCGTGTCCGCGGCCACGGCCGCGCGCAGGGCCTCCAGGTCGTGGCCATAGGGCTGTTCCGGGTGGTCCGGCGGCAGCGCCGGCGCCACACGCGCCCGCGCCCCCACGGCCTGGGTGGCGATGGGGTAGACGGCGAAGGCGTACTGCGAGAATGCGGCCGAACGCCCCGGACCGAGAAAGGCGCGTGCCACCAGGTCGAGTACGTCGTTGGAGCCGTTGCCCAGGACGATCCAGGCCGGATCCACGTCCAGATGGCGGGCCAGCGCCTCGCGCAGCGCGTAGCCGTGGCCATCCGGATAGAAGCCGATGCCCGGCTCGGCCGCGCGTGCGGCCTCCAACGCCCGCGGCGAGGGGCCCAGGGGGTTCTCGTTGGAGGCGAGCTTGACCGAATCCGTGATCCCGAGCTCCCGCTCCAGCTCTTCGACGGGCTTGCCGGGCTCGTAGGGCGTCAGGCCCCGCACGCCCTCCGTGGCCAGCGATGCGAAGTCGATCATGTCGTGTTCACCGCGAAGGCGCGAAGGATGCGAAAGAGAAGATCATGCCAGAGCATGCATACACTCATTAAGCTCTCGTCAGCCCCATTTCGGGTGTCGGGGGGTCGTACATCCCCCATGTAGGCTCGTCTCTGGCATCCCCGCCGCTGAACCTTCCCGATATGTGCACCCACTGCACCTTCAACTTCCAAGCAAGAAGTCTGCGGTCACCCGCCGCCCCGTTGTCTCCTTGAACTTCTCTTTCTTCCACTTCGCGTCTTCGCGGTGAGCCTTCAAAGCACAGCCTTCGGGTAGCTGCCCAGGACCTTGACGAGCTGGGCCTCTTCGCGCAGGGCCTGGAGCGCGGCGCGCACCTCCGGGTCTTCCTGGTGGCCCTCCACGTCCAGGAAGAAGACGTATTCCCAGTTGACGCACTGGGAGGGCCTGGACTCGATGCGCGTCATACTCACGCCGTGGCGGGCCAGGGGTTCCAACAGCCGGTACAGGGAGCCGGGACGGTTCGGCGCCGAGACCAGGATGCTGGTCTTGTCGTCTCCGCTCGGAGCCACCACCGGACGCCCGACGATGAGAAATCGAGTGGTGTTGTTGGGATGGTCCTCGATATTGCGGCGCAGGACGGGGAGGCCGTATTTCTCGGCCGCCGCCTCGCCGGCGATGGCCGCGGTGCCGGACTCCGCCGCGGCGCGCCGGGCCGCCTCGGCGTTGCTCGCCACGCTGACGCGCTCGGCCTGCGGCAGGTTGCTGTCCAGCCATTCCCGGCACTGGGCGAAGGACTGCTGGTGGGAGTACACGCGCCGCACGTCCTGCAGCACGGCCTCCCGTGTCAGCAGGTGATGGTGGATGCGCAGTTCCACCTCGCCGCTGATCTTGAGTGGCGAGGACAGGAACATGTCCAGGGTGTGGGTCACCACCCCTTCGGTGGAGTTCTCCACGGGGACCACGCCGTACTGGGCGGTGCCCGCCTCCACCTCGCGGAAGACCTCGTCGATGCTGCCCAGGGGGACGGTACGCACCGAGTGACCGAAGTGTTTGAGTGCCGCCTGCTCGGTGAAGGTACCTGGGGGCCCCAGGAAGGCGATCTGCAGGGGCCGTTCCAGAGCCAGGCAGGCCGACATGATCTCCCGAAACAGACGGGCCACTTCCTCGTCGGGCAGGGGTCCCGGGTTGCGCTCGAGGATCCTGCGCAGGATCTGTGCCTCACGCTCGGGTCGGTAGAAGGCTGCCTCCGGGTCGTCCGCCTGCTTCACGCGCGCCACCGCCTGGGCACAACGGGCGCGCTCGCTTATGAGGGCAAGCAGCTGGGCGTCCAGCTCGTCGATCCGACGCCGGATCGACTCCAGGCTCGGGCTCGCGCCGTGTTCGCTGCTCACACGCGGCGTACCCGCAGCACCCCCTCGATGGCGGCGACCCGCGTCACCACCTCGTCCGGAATGGCCTGCTCGGTGTCCAGCATGGTGTAAGCGACGCTGCCGTTGGACTCGTTGACCATGTGCACGATGTTCAGACCCGCCTGCCCCAGGTGGTGTGAGATCTGCGCCACCATGTCCGGCACGTTGGCATTGACCACGGCGAGCCGGCCGGCGCCCTTGCGGGGCAGGCGCACCGAGGGCAGGTTCACCGAGTTGCGCACA